>JAHLBL010000383.1 GCA_020625635.1 bacterium | reverse complement strand
AGTCTGTACTGGGGAATACCGTAGCGGAGCATACCGCCCATCTTCTCCATCATATCGTAAACAGTTACGCTGTGTCCCATAATCGTCAGGAAGTAAGCGGCTGTAAGTCCTGCGGGACCTCCGCCGATGACCGCTACCTTCTTGCCTGTCGCGGGAGCGACCTCGGGTACATAGCTGTCAGCCTTTAAATCCATATCAGCCGCGAACGCCTTGAGCTGAGCGATGTTGATGGGCTCCTCGACGTTCTTTCTGCGGCAAGCCTTCTCACAGGGATGCGGGCAAACGCGTCCGATCGAAGCGGGAAGCGAGATCTTGTTCTTTATAAGCTTGAGAGCGGCGTCGTACTCGCCGTTGGCGATAAGTCCGACATAGCCCTGGCAGTCTGTCCTTGCGGGGCAGTTGAGCTGACAGGGAGCGACACAGTCGCCGTCGTGGGCGGACATAAGAAGCTCCATGGCAACCTTTCTCGACTGAACTACTCTTTCGCTCTCGGTGTTGATTACCATACCCTCGCTGACCTTGGCGGAGCAGGAGCGCAGAAGCTTGGGGATACCCTCAGCCTCAACAACACAGAGACCGCAGGCGCCGTAAACCTCGACAGCCTCGTCGTAGCACAGAGTGGGGATGTATATGTCGGCAAGACGAGCAGCCTCAAGGATTGTTGAACCCTCGGGAGCCTGAACCGCTTTTCCGTTTATTGTTAAATTAATCATTCCTCACCCCTCCTTATTCCTTAACTATTGCGCCAAACTTACAGCTCTGGTAGCATTTGCCGCACTTGATACA
>JAHLBL010000382.1 GCA_020625635.1 bacterium | reverse complement strand
CTGCGCAGCTTCAACTACACAAGCAGTGTGCTGACCGCCGTCAATAAGCAGGGCGGCATTATGATGTTCGGAACGATGCTACCAATCTGGGCGGTTATTTTGGTGGAGTTTGCCTTTGCCTATACGCTCGAGGTGCTTGTAGGAAGTCCGCTGTCGTTTAAGATTGCTTCCAAAATGTTCGATATGAAAACAATCAATCCGGTTATCTTTGAGGGAGCTATTATTACCGTAACGGTTGCAATCATGTGTCCGGCGATGAGCTTTATCGCCGCAATTATTTACTACCCCTTCTACGAGGGCTTTAATATGATCGTATTGCTCTGTCATTGGTTCAAGCTGGTGTGCTTCAACCTGCCGTTTGCGTTCTTCTCTCAGCACCTGTTTATTCAGCCGCTTGTCAGAAGAATTTTCAAGCTTTTGTTTCGTAAGGACATCAAAAACAGAGAAAAAGAGTGGAATTGACCGCTTGATTTTTAAATTAAATTATGATATAATCCATAACAATGTGAGTAGCTTAAAGGCGTAAGTCCGGCATTTCGGACTTGCGTCTTTTTCTGTTTTTAGGGAGGTAATTATGGACAACAAAATGGCAACAATGCCTGTGAACAAGCTGATGATAAAAATGGGACTGCCGATCATCATTTCGATGATGCTGCAGGCGCTTTACAATATCGTAGACAGTGCGTTCGTATCAAATATGGAGGGCGGCGAAGCAGCCATCAACGCACTTACGCTTGCTTTCCCTGTACAAATGCTGATGGTAGCGATAGGAATAGGAACAGGCGTCGGCGTAAAC
>JAHLBL010000381.1 GCA_020625635.1 bacterium | reverse complement strand
GTCTCCTCGCCGCATACGAACGCGCCCGCGCCCGCCTTGATCATAAAGTCGCAGGAGAAGTCGCTGCCGAAGATGTTGTTGCCGATAATGCCCTGTTCCTTAGCCTGCTTTATAGCGTTCTTGAGACGCTTTATAGCGAGCGGATACTCCGCGCGCACGTATACGACGGCGTGCTTCGCGCCGATAGCGTAAGCGCCTATGAGCATACCCTCGATGAGGTTGTGCGGGTCGGACTCTATAACGGCTCTGTCCATGAACGCGCCCGGGTCGCCCTCGTCCGCGTTACAGATGAGGTATTTCTCCTCGCCCGCGCTGGAGCGCGCCGCGTTCCACTTGAACCATGTCGGGAAGCCCGCGCCGCCTCGTCCGCCGATGCCCGAGGTCTTTACAACGTCGATGACCTCCTCGGGAGTCAGCTCGCAGAGACATTTTTTAAGAGCGGTGTAGCCGCCTGCTTCTATGTATTCCTCGATTTTCTCGGGGTTGATGATACCGCAGTTGCGCAGAGCGATTCGTGTCTGCTTCGAGAGGAATTCGCTGTCCTTGTCGCTTACCTTCAGCGCCTCGACCTTGGAGATATCACCTGTCTCAACATATTCGGCGATAGCCTCGGCGTCGCTCTCGCTGACCTTAACGAGACGTGTGAGCCCGTTGTTGTCGTCATAGATATCGACGATAGGCTCGAGATAACACATACCGATACATCCCGTGATGGAAATGTCGGCGTTTTTAAGGCTTGTGCCGAGCAAAGCCTTTCTGACCTTTTCGGCGCCCGCGGCGATACCGCAGGAGCCCTGTCCGAT
>JAHLBL010000380.1 GCA_020625635.1 bacterium | reverse complement strand
GCTAACGATCCTGCTATCGAGCGTATCGCTACACCGCGTATGGCTCTCACAGCCGCGGAGTATCTGGCGTTTGACCTCGGTATGCACGTTCTTGTAATTATGACCGACATCACCAACTACGCGGATGCTCTCCGTGAGGTTTCCGCCGCTCGTAAGGAAGTTCCCGGACGCCGCGGTTATCCCGGTTATATGTACACCGACCTCGCGACTCTTTATGAGCGCGCGGGACGTCTCAGAGGCAAGGACGGTTCAATTACACTTATCCCGATTCTCACCATGCCCGAGGATGATAAAACTCACCCGATTCCCGACCTTACGGGTTACATCACCGAGGGACAGATTATTCTCTCGCGTGAGCTTTACAGAAAGGGCGTTAATCCTCCGATTGACGTTCTCCCCTCTCTGTCGCGTCTTAAGGACAAGGGTATCGGTCCTGACAGAACACGTAAGGATCACGCATCAACAATGAACCAGCTGTTTGCCGCATACGCGCGCGGTAAAGATGCCCGCGAGCTCATGGTAATCCTCGGTGAAGCGGCTCTTACAGATATGGATAAGAAATACGCTGAGTTTGCGGAAGCTTTTGAAAGAGAATATGTATCTCAGGGCTTCGAGACCAACCGTACTATTGAGGAAACCCTTGATATCGGCTGGAAGCTGCTTGAGATTCTCCCCAGAAGTGAGCTCAAGAGAATCAAGGACGATATGCTCGACGAATTCTACGGCAAGCAGTAAGGTGTAAAGCTATGGCAGTAATGAATGTAAATCCGACGCGAATGCAGCTTACAAAGCTGAAAAAGCAGCT
>JAHLBL010000038.1 GCA_020625635.1 bacterium | reverse complement strand
TTAATAAAATTGCTGTATCAGTAGTTGAAAGTGACAAGTTAAAAGTTGAAGGAAATTTTTTGGGAAAAGTTATGCTTCAGCATAAAAAACGCCGTTAATAACTTTTTACTTAAAACTTATCACTATTGAATTGCATTTATACATACAGGGCTGCTCTATCAGTTTTGAGCCAGCCCGTTTTTTGCAAATTATTATGTTCCGTTTTGGCACAACTACTTGAATTAGGCTTCAGAATCTGTTATATTATTACTTGCCGAATATGTCGGATTTTATCGTATTATGTCGATGGTATGCTGATTCGGCGTTCGAATTGAATTATTCGGGCGGCGCGTGTTTGCGCTGCCTGTTTGACGTACTGTTATGTGTTTTATCGGGGAGAAAAAGGTAATGAAAAAAAAGACAGCGGTGATCCTTCTTATCATAGCCGCGGTTGCGGCAGCCGTGTTTGCGTTTAATTCCTGCGGAGAAGGCGGCGAGCCCGTCACCGTTAAGATTATGGATTGCGGGAATATTACGACAGTCGACGGAACCGACGGAATGACCGTAAGGAAATTGCTTGAAAAGGCAGGGGTGTCGTTCAGCGATAAGGACGAGGTTCATCCTCCGCTCGACAGAAAATGGAGCGATGTCGGCGGAAATACGATCACGGTACGCAGATACGCCAAGGTGATTGTTGTATACGGAGAAGAATATAAGGAAGTCGAGATGATCGGCGGCACTGTTGACCTCGCGATTTCAAAGGCGGGTTACATCCCCGGCGATGTGACAGCCGACGCCGATAAAAAAGCCTTCCTTTATGACGGTATGGTAATCAACCTGAAAAGAGCTATAAACGGTCTTGTAAAGGAAAAAGGCAAGCTTTATATGTACGTTGAAGGCAACCTGAAGAAGGACGGTATCGTCGGAAATAAAAAATACGGTTACTACTATGCCGATAAGGACGGCGTGATCGACAGGGGCTTCTGTGCCGCCGTTACTTACAAGGGCAAGGACTGGAACGTCATAAAGGGCGAAGCGTCAAGGGTAGTTACCCCGTCCGACAAGACGATGTTCAATACGCTCAAGGTTGTTGAGAAATGTACCGACAGCAGTATGTCAAAGGAAGAAAAGCTTAACAAATGCTTCTATTATATCAAGGAGCATTACCTCGAGGGTGTTCGTCATGATCCTCCCTATATCGAACAGGACTGGCCTCAGGTCTACGCCGATGACGTTTTTGTCTACGGAAAGGGCGACTGCTACAGCTACGGCGCAGCGTTCGCGTATGTAGGCAGAGCGATAGGCTGTGAGGAATCCTACGCCTGCAACAGTATCGGTCACGGATGGTCGGAGATAGACGGTCTTGTGTACGATATCGAGTGGAGCCTCCACAGCACGCGCGACTGGATAGGCGTCGGCTACGACGAAAACACAGAGGTCAAATACACAAACGCCCTCAATACGGACTTTGAGTGGAAGCGTATGAAGATTACAGGAACCTTCAGCAAGGAAGAAGAGAGCGTCGATAATGAATAAAAATCGGGCTGCCGCGTTTAGTTGCGGCAGCCCGTTGTGCTGTGTGTTTCTTGCTCGATTCAGAGTAAAAAGATTGTTCTGTGTTTAATCAGTGTTTGGTAATATATCCGTTCAGTGTTTCGATAAGCTCGCAGTCCTCGGACAGCTCGCGGTTATCGCCTTTTTTGATAAGCTCGTCGCTGTAGCTGTAGTAAGCGTCATAGTAGTCCGCGCAGCTTTTCCACTCCGACTTCTGGCTGTCGTTCAGTTCGCGGGGATTGAGCGGGTAGTTTTTCTTCAGATAATCGGTAAGGTATTTAGTGAACTTTTTCTGACCGTAAATATTAAGATGGTCGAGGTTGTAAAAGTCGGTGCTTTCGTCAAGCCCCGTCTTATCAAACTCAAGCTCAAAATTCAGATAATCGTAGCCGTATTCCTTTACGATATCGCTGACGGTGTTGTTGCGCTCAAATCGCGAGAAGGTTCTCATAACAACGATGTGGGGGAAACGGGTAAAAACGACGTTTTTCAGGTTGTTGTCCTTGCAGTAGCTCAGAAGGTCTCTGAGCCCTTTTTCTTCAACCGCCGTCAGCGGCTTTTTGCTGTTGACGGACTTTTTCAGCATATCGTTCATTGAACGCTGTGTGCTCCTGAATACGGAGGTTTCGTTAAGGATGCCCTTGAGGTAGTTGTAGCCGCGCATCCTGTCCTGAAAAATCGTTTTCTGATATTTCATATTGTCGGGGAAATCCGTCCATACTCCGTGGTACTTTATAATGGGGAAGAGGTATTCCTCCTTGCTCTGAACCGCGTCCTGAGACATCCACTCGAGCTTTATATCGTCAATCGGAATGTTGTCGGAGTAGTTGTGGAGATTGGCTTCCTTGACCGCTTCCTCCTCGTCGCCGTAAAGAGCTCCGTTGAGCTCAATCACGATAAGGTCGGGCGACTGCGTTTTAAGCACGTTCTTCAGCTGGCTCTTGTAATTAAGTATGGAATTGGATTGAGTGGCAAAGAGGTAGCTTGTAATGCCGCCTTCTTTGTAGGCGCAGCCCGGGGCAAAGTCGGAGTAAACCTCGCTTGCGCCGATGAATACCACATCGAGAGAGTCCTTGTCCTCCTCGAAAAAGCCCTTGATGCGCTGGCGGTTGTGGTCGGCGTGACAGAGTACGAACTCCTGCAAAACATTCACCGTTAACGCGATCGCAAGGATCAGCGAGAGAATCTTGACAATCCGCAATACCTTAGTTTTCATAATACACCTTTTCGGATTCGGAAAAAGGGCGCTCAGCGCCCCGTCCGATTATACGTTGTAATAGTAGTCGATTTCGGCAACCTTGTTGTCCTCGATAAGGAATCTCAGCGATTTTCCGTTATCCGCGTCATAGGCGTAGTAAAGACCGATTTCCGCGTATTTGTCGCCGTAAGCGTCGGTGACCTTTGAAACATCGTCGCCTATTTCAATACCCTTGGATGTCGGAATACCCTTCTTGCTTACGATGACCTCGAGCACGGCGTCCTTGCCGTCCTTGGGATAAGTGTTGAGAACAAAACCGTCGTATGTATAGGTCTTGTCGTCGCCCTCCTGAGCGTGACAGGTAAGCTGTGAGCTTACGTCCTTCGCCTCGCCGAGCGCCTTTACAGCGGCGTCAGCGTCGCCGTCGAGTTCTACGTCAACACCGTTGAAGCTGAATACGTAGTCGGTGTCGGAAAGAGCGCCTGTGTCCGCGTCAGCCTGAGTTTCAGCGGCAGATGTCGTGTCGGCTGCTGCCAGGTTGTTATTGTCTCCGCCCGAGCAGGCTGTGAGTGAAAATGCTGTGCACGCGACGATAAGAGCCGCGGCAATTGCAATAATATTCTTTTTCATATATTCTCCTCCAGATAGCATATTATAGTAATTATACTGTACATTGCAAAAAATATCAATAGTCTACATATATCGACAATATTTTTTATTTACTGCTATATTTAGTCATTTTGTCTTGAAAAATGACAGATGTCAAAGTATAATGTACTATGGACAATCATTGTGACGGTGATGAAAATGGAAACATCGGTACTCGGCCGCCTTGACAGGACGGCGCAAAGGTACAAGGACAAAATAATATTCAAGGACAATTCCACCGCCCTGACGTTCGGCGAATTCGACGCTCTCACAAAGTCGGTCGGAACATATCTCGGCGGTATTGCCCAGTCGGGAACACCGATCGCGGTAATGTCGGGCAGACACGTGCTTACGCCCGCGCTCTTCCTCGGAATCGTCCGCGCGGGTTGCTTCTATGCTCCCGTTGACGGCGATATGCCCCCCGACAGGCTGAATAAAACTCTGTCGGTCGCGGACGCGCCGATTATGCTTGTCGACCGCGCGCACCTTGAAAAGGCGCGGAGCCTCAGCTTTGGCGGAAAAATAATAATCGCCGAGGATATCCTCGGTACTCCCGCGGACGAAGAGCTGCTTTCGGAGCGTGCCGCCTCGCTTATACCGACCTCGCCGCTCTATGTGATATTTACCTCGGGCTCTACGGGCACACCAAAGGGTGTTATTACCTCCCACCTGTCGCTGATGACTTACATCGACGCTGTCGCGGAGGTGCTCTCTATCGACGACAGCGACATTCTCGGCAACCAGTCTCCGCTTGATTATATCGCCGCGATAAGGGATATTTACCTGCCGATAAGCTTCGGCGCGTGTACGTATATAATCCCAAAGAACGAGTTCGCGATTCCGACCGCGCTCTTCGATACGCTCAACAGGGAAAGAATTACCGCGCTGTGCTGGAGCGTCGCGGGAGTTGAGCTGCCCGCCAAGCTCGGCGCTTTTGATACGGGAAAGCCCGAATATCTCAGGAAGCTGTGCTTCTCGGGCTCGGTAATCAACCCCGCATATCTCATGGTATGGCAGGACGCTCTGCCCGATATACTTTACGTCAACCAGTACGGTCCAACCGAGGCGACCGCCTCCTGCACCTATTATGTCGTGAGCGGCAAGGTCAGCGAGGGAGAGGCGCTCCCGATCGGAAAGCCGTACAGAAATTATAAAATTATTCTGCTAAGCGAGGATGACGCCGAAACCCCGACGGGTGAAATCGGTCAGATTTGCGTGGGCGGTCCCGCGGTCACGCTGGGATATTACGGCAACCCCGAGCTTACGGCGAAGTCGTTCGTGCAGAATCCGCTCAATCCGAACTACCGCGAGCTTATTTACAAAACGGGAGACCTCGGCAGACTTCGTGAGGACGGAGTTCTGGAGTTCCACGGACGTATGGACAGACAGATCAAGCACCTCGGACATCGTGTAGAGCTCGGCGAGATCGAGAATTTCGCGGGGAACATTGACGGCGTCGGCGAGTGCTGCGCTCTCTATCAGAAGGAGCGCGAGCTGCTCTGGCTGTTTTATACTGGCACTGCCGCGAGCAGGGATATCGTTCTGCGCTTCAGAGCCGATATGCCCGCCTTTATGGTTCCGCGTAAGCTTATAAAGCTCGACGAAATGCCCGTACTGCCCAACGGCAAAACGGATATGCAGACACTGAAAAACTATTTTAAATAATAAGGAGAATAACAATGGACGAATTAATGCAGATTCTTGAAGAACTCAGACCTGATGTAGATTTTGAAAACGAGACCGCTCTTATCGACGGCGGTGTGCTCGATTCCTTTGATATCGTTGCTCTTGTCGGAGAGCTCAACGACGCTTTTGACATAGAAATCAAGCCCAACAACCTCGTGCCCGCAAACTTCAATTCGGCAAAGGCTATTATGGCGCTTGTCGAAAAGCTTCAGGACGAGTGATATGAACAGAGAAAAACTCAGGGAGCTCCTGCCGCTGACGGGAACTCCCGCCTACATATTTGACCTTGATGAGTTCGGCGAACGCGCCGCGCTTGTAAGGAAGAGCTTCGGCGAAAAAATCGGTATGTGCTTTTCGATCAAGGCTAACCCGTTTCTGCTGAAATACCTTCCCGCGGAGTTCGACAAAATCGAGGTCTGCTCACCCGGGGAGCTTACAATTTGCGAGCGTCTCGGGATCGATATGAGCACGGTGATCTTCTCGGGCGTCAACAAGACGCGCGCCGACGTCGAACGCGCGGCGGATGACGGAGTCGGCACCTTTACCGCGGAGAGTATGCTCCACCTTGAGCTTATCAATCAGGCGGCGCTCGACAGAGGGCAAGTCTATCCTCTGCTGCTTCGCGTCACCGACAGCCGCGGAGCCAGCCAGTTCGGTATGGACGAGGCGGCGGTTCTTGATATTATCCGAAACCGCAGAGAGTACGAAGGCGTTGAAATCGTTGGACTGCACTACTTTACGGGTACGGGAAAGAAAAAGGCGAAGCCGATCGAGCGCGAGGTCGACTACCTCGTTGACCTTATCGCAAGGATCCGCGACGGGCTCGGCTTTGATGTGCGGCGCGTTGAGTACGGCACGGGACTTGCCGTGGATTATTTCAGCGGCGGCGCCGACGCCCTCGAGGAGGAACGTCTCGCCTCTGTTATGCCCAAGCTTATTCAGCTCAGCGAATGCTGTGAGCTGACGGTCGAGATGGGGCGCTTTTTCGCCGCGCCTTGCGGCTATTATCTGACGCGCGTCGTCGACGCAAAGACGAACGACGGCGACAACTTCGCGATAGTTGACGGCGGCTTGCACCAGCTGAAATACGACGGACAGCTCCAGGGTATGCAGATACCGAAGATTATCCGCCTCGGCGAGGAAAGCGGCGCGCAGCCGCAGCCGTGGAATATCTGCGGAAGCCTTTGTACGACTGCCGATGTGCTCGTGCGCTCCTGCGAGTTTGAGAACCTCGCGATCGGAGACGTGCTCGTGTTCTGCCGTACGGGAGCCTACTCCTGTATGGAGGGAATGTCGATTTTCCTCAGCCGCGATTTACCCGTTATAGCGCTTTACAGCGAACGCGGCGGTCTCGAGACTGTCCGCGGACAAATTCTTACCGATCGGTTTAATACACCTGTTTTGTAGTGATTATGACTTATACTTCATTTAATTTTCTGTTATTTACGGCGGCGGTCGCGTTGCTTTACTTCCTTCTGCCGCTTAAAAAATACCGCTGGACCGTGCTCCTCGCCGCCAACGTGTTTTTCTATGCCGTCGCGGGCTACAGGTACGCGGCGTTCATATTGTTCACGACCGCGAGTACATACGGCGCGGCGCTGTGGATAGAACGGCTCGCCAAAAACTCCCGCGCCCTGCTTAAATCGAAAAAGGGCGAGTGGAGCCGCGACGAAAAGAAAAAGCACAAGAGCCGCGTCGATCGAAACAAGCGGCTGATTCTGGCGCTCGCGCTCGTTCTGAACTTCGGTATTTTAGCTTATCTTAAATACTTCGGCTTTTTCGCGGGCTCGCTGAACAGCCTGCTCGGACCGTTCGGGATCAACCTCTCCGTGCCCGTGATAAAGGTGCTCGGAATCTCCTTCTACACCTTCCAGAGTATGGGCTACATAGTCGACGTTTACCGTGAAAAAGTCACGGCGCAGAGGAATCCGCTAAGGCTGCTTCTCTTTGTGTCGTTCTTCCCGCAGATCGTTCAGGGACCTATCAGCGCTTACTCGCAGCTCGGAAATCAGCTCTTTGAGCCGCACGACTTCGACTTTACGCGCTTCAAGCACGGTTGCGAGCTGATTCTCTGGGGCTTCTTCAAGAAGCTTATCATAGCGGACAAAACCGCGATCGCGATAAACACCGTCACGGCAGGCTATAACTCCTACTGCGGCACAACGCTGACCTTTACGATCCTGCTGTACGCGCTTCAGCTTTACGCCGACTTCTCGGGAGGAATCGATATCTCCCGCGGCGTAGCGCAGATACTCGGTATCGATATGATCGAGAACTTCAAGCGTCCTTACTTCTCGCGTTCCATCAGCGAGTACTGGCGCCGCTGGCACATCTCGCTCGGCGCGTGGATGAAGGATTATGTGTTTTATCCTATCGCGATGTCGGGGCTTTTCCTCGGAGTGAGTAAAAAAATCAGGGGCACGCGTTTCGGCAAATGCGCCGCGGGCGCTCATATCGCAAAGGTTCTGCCTACGAGCGTCGCGTCGCTGATCGTGTTCCTGCTTGTCGGAATCTGGCACGGCGCGTCGGGAAAGTATGTTGCGTTCGGCGTGTGGAACGGCGGAATAATTATGCTGAGTATTCTTATCCAGCCGCTGTTCGACGCTCTCGCCGCAAAGCTGCACATCAACCGCGAATGCTTCGCGTTCCGTCTTTTCCAGATGTTCCGCACCTTCCTCGTGGTGCTCGTCGGATATGTGTTCGACGTCGCGCCCACCTTCTCACAGAGCATACGCACCTTTGTGCTTTTCTTCACCGACTGGAACTTCGCTCTCGGCAGGTCACAGATTGCCTCGCTCGGAGTGAGCCTGAGGGAGTACATTGTTGTGCTCGTGTTCACAATGGTACTTTTTACCGCGAGTGTTATTCAGGAGCGTCACGCCGAGGACGGCGTGAATATCCGTCAGCTGCTAGACGCGAAGCCGTTCGCGCTGCGCTGGGCTGTACTTTTCGCGGGAGTTATCTCGATAGTGATATTCGGCGTATACGGCTCGGGCTACAACGCCGCGGATTTCGTATATATGCAATTCTGATGATGATACCAGACGGGGGTTGGCTCTTCTTTTTTGAGCCAACCTCTTATTTTTTATAAAATTTTTATAAAAATTTTATAAAAAATTTAAAATATCATACTTTTGGCTGATGTGGGAACTGGATTTCGCTGTTATAATATTTATGACTAAATAGGCTGATTTTGCCTAAAAATGAAAAAAGGAGGCATATTATGTCAACATTCAAAAAATCAATCAGCATTATATTAGCCACGCTAATGATGATGAGCGTGTTTGTTGTCGCTCCGATCAGCGCTTCGGCTGAATCAATCAAGAGCGGTCTTGTAGGCGACTGCAAATACTACTACTATCCGAGCAACCACACCCTTGTAATCAAGGACGGTACAAAAATCGAAGCCGACCAGGACGGCAACTACCCCTGGCGCAACACGAATTGGAAGGGCTTTTACGACGAGATCGAAGCCGTCGAGATCATGGAAGGCATCACGTCCATCGGTGTGATGGCGTTCGATACCAGCGAAAAGATCAAGTCCGTAAAGCTCCCCTCTACGCTTAAGGAGATCAAGGCGGGCGCATTCTATCAGTGCACGGGACTCCAGAGCCTTACGCTGCCCGAGGGAGTCGAGACGATCGGCACAAGCGCTTTCTACAAATGTACCTCTTTAAAGAGCCTCAGGCTTCCGGTCGGTATCAAATCCTTAAACACATTCTCTTTCGACCGCTGCACAAGCTTAGCGGAGCTCACCATTCCCGACGGTTTTACGGCTCCTCTCTGTAACGACGCTTTCAGAAGAACGGCTTTAAAGTCCGTATACGTCCCCGATAGCGTATCGAGAATCGATCCCGCGGCGCTCGGATATGATTATTCAAAATCCGACGGCTACAAGCCCGTAAGCGACTTTACGATTATTTGCAAAAAGAAATCGGCAGCCGATACCTACGCCACGAAGAACGGCTTCAATACCAAGTACTTAGTTACAAACGTTGACTTTACAAACGTATTCGAGCCCGAGGTCGGCAAGACCGCCGAGTTTTCATTTGTCACAACCTCCGAGGGCTTTGACGTATACGGTAAAAAGATCGAATGGCGCAATGTGACCGACGACACCGTCCTCAAAGAGGGCGACAAGTTCGTCGAGGGCAAGGAGTACGGCGCGTTCTTTGATCTTATAATTAAGGACGGTTATCAGTTCGCCGTAAAGGAAAACGGCAACACGGCTGTTGCCTCCACCGTAAACGGCGATAAAGCCGTTACCTTGGAATATACACAGGCTGACGCGAGAGAAAGACTCCGCGTAAGGCGTATGTTCCCGCCCATCAGCGCGTCCGACGTTATCAAGACCGTAGCGGTAACGGGCGTTACCGAGCCCGTTGTCGGCGCTACACCCTCGCTGTCGGTGACTCTTCCCGATAACGTAAAAAAATACAATATGTATTGGCAGGAAAAAGGCAAAGCTGCGTTGATGACTTCAACCGACATCTTTGAGTACGGTAAGACATACGAGGCGAGAGTTTATATCAACCCTGCTGAAGGAAAAAAATTCTCATTTAACGGAGATGCTCCCGCGCTTTCCGCCACGGTTAACGGCAAGGCAGCTTCAAAAGTTGTAAAAGGATCCACAACCGACAGAATCGGAATCTTCGCTACTTATACAATGCCCGCTTCCTCGGCGCAGCCCGCGGTTATTTCGACCGTAACAATTAAAGATGTTGTCGAGCCGAGAATCGGCGCGGAGGCTGTTTCCACCTTTACCGCCTCGGCGGGCTTTAAAGAAAGATACGGCAAGGTCGAGTGGAGGAACTTAACCGACGAAGTTGATGTCAAGGCGGGCGACAAGTTCGTGGAGGGCAAGCAGTACGCGGCTTACTTCCATATTAACGCGAACGACGGCTACGCCTTCGCGAAAAACGGAACTGCCACAGCCGTCAACGCTACCGTAAACGGCGAGAAAGCGACGGTTATGACCATAGGCGGAAGAGATCCCGCGAATTCGCTTATTGTTAAGCGCATATTCCCCACGCTCGTTGTTCAGACTATATCCGACGTAGCCGTTACGGAAGTCGCCGAGCCCAAGGCAGGCGAAGTACCCACACTCACCTGTACGGTTCCCGAGGGCGTTGAGGTCCAAAGCTTTAATTACTATGACCAGTTCGGCGACTCTGTCGGAAAGAAAGGCTTCAAGTCGGGATACGAATACTATGTAGAGTTGATGCTGAAGGCTAAGACGGGCTATAAGTTCGCCGTAAAGGACAAGAAACTTAACATTACCGCCTCCATAAACGGCGAGGCTGTTACAGCCTCTGCCTTTGACGCCGCGAATCCCGATAAACAAATCTATATGACTTTCTACTTCCCGAAGCTTATCGATCCCGATAATCCTACGGTTCTTTCAAAAACCTCTTTCAGTCTCGACGAACCCTTTGCGGGCGAAAGTCCCAAGTCGGGCGTATTCTCCTATACAGGAATCGAATCTGCCACTGTAATGTGGATCAATCCCGCGGGCAATTGGATGGATGACTCGGATGTTTTCGAGGCAGGAAAGACATATAAGGCGCGTATATTCTTTACCGCTGACTTAGGTTTCGCTCTCGCTAACGACGGCACAAAGCCGACTATTGCCGTAAAGATCAACGGCAAGGACGCCGATAAGGTTATGAGGGTCGCCAGCTGGGATCCCGCCTACGGCGCGTGCGCCGAGATAAGCCTCACGGCTGTTAAGAATACCATCAGCAAGGTTCTGATCACAGACGTTGTCGAGCCCGTTGTCGGCGAGTATCCCGTAAAGGAAGCTGTTGTTCCCGCCGGAACTTCTGTCTACACGGTTAACTGGATCAACAATACCGACGGCGGAAAATATATGAAGGACGGCGAACAGTTCGATTACGACAAGGAATACTTAGTACGAGTTATAATTAAAGCGGATAAAGATCATCAGTTCGCTGTTAACAACGACAAAATCGCCGTTACGGCTAAAATCAACGGCAAGACGGCGAGCGAAATATTAAAGGTTGACGGTGAGGAACCTGCCGATTGTATCAGCATAAGGTTAAAGTTCAAAACGCCTTCCGTCACCGATACACAGACAGAGACCGAGACGGAAACAGAAACCGAAACTGTTACCGAGACAGAAACCGAAACTGAAACCGAAACCAAAACCGAGCCCAAGGAGACGGAGACCGTCACCGATAAGCCGAT
>JAHLBL010000379.1 GCA_020625635.1 bacterium | reverse complement strand
GTGATCGTGTTGGCGGTAATCGTGTCGGAGTTGCTCGCTCTGAGGTTCACGCCGTATTTTGTGATATTAGTTATTTTATTTTCTTTTAAAGAAGTATTATTGGAGTTGAGCAGATACGCTCCGTTTTCTCCGCCGTCGACTTCGTTGGAAACAAAGCTCGTGTCAGTGCTTCCACCGTAGACGTACAGACCGCTGCCGATCGTACCCTTGACGTAATTGCTGCTGAATTCAACGCCCGAGGAGGCTTTTACCGCGATACCCGAGGTGGTGCAGTTGGTTATCGTGTTATTGAAAACAGACGACGAGGACGACCTGTTGACGAGAACGCCCGCGTCCTGACAGGAGGAAACGGTGTTGTTCATTACTGTGACATTCTCGTTGATTTCGGACGCCGCTGTCGGGGTGAGATAGATTCCGCGCGAATCCCCCGTGAAGCCGTTTGATACACTGTTGTCCGCGACGATCGTATCTCGGCAGCCCTTTACCTCGATACCGTTGGCTGTTTCGGACACGGACTCGGTCATATCTATCGAGTTGCCCCTGATAATCGAGTTCACTCCGTAGTTGAGCTGGATTCCGACCGCGATATTGCCCGTGATTACGTTGGGCTTTATATTGCCGTAGGAGCTCTGTCCGATAATTACGTTGTAAATATGGTACACACCCGCGTTGATATTGCTCGCGGGCTGATACTCGGAGTAGCTCTCGCCCATTACGCGGATTCCGCACGCGCGCGTGTAGGAGTTGTCCTCGCCGCGCAGGTGGATGGTGTTGCTGTGGATATAGTTATAAGATTCACTGACAG
>JAHLBL010000378.1 GCA_020625635.1 bacterium | reverse complement strand
GTGTATGATGATCTCTTGAAGCTTGTTAAGGATAAAAACTACTTTGTTCTTACGACGAACGTCGATCATCAATTCCAGATGGCAGGTTTCGACAAGAAGCGGCTGTTCTACACGCAGGGTGACTACGGCTTGTTCCAATGCTCCGTTCCCTGCCACGACAAGACCTACGACAACTATGATACCGTTATCGCAATGATGAAACAGCAAAAGGATATGAAAGTTCCGTCCGAGCTGATTCCTCACTGTCCCATCTGCGGAAAGCCGATGACAATGAACCTGCGCTCCGACGATAGATTTGTCGAGGACGAGGGCTGGCATACAGCGGCTGAGCGGTATAACACTTTCATTAACGAGAATAAGGACAAAAATATTGTCTATCTTGAATTGGGCGTAGGAGGAAATACGCCCGGAATTATCAAATATCCGTTTTGGCAGCTCACGGCACAGAATGAAAATGCCGTTTATGCTTGTATCAATCTCGGTGAGAGCTTCTGCCCCGACGAGATCTCCGATCAGTCAATATGCGTGAACGCAGACATTGGCAAGGTAATCAAAGACTTGGTTGAATAGAACCGTTAAAACAACTAAGCAGGAGGTGAGGTTATGCACGATATATGGAATCCGTGGCACGGCTGTAAAAAGTGCAGCGAGGGCTGCGCGAACTGTTATATGTACTTTCTTGACGCGCAGCGCGGCAAGAACGGTGCGGATATCTATCGCACAAAAGCGGGCTTCAACTATCCGCTGTCGAAGGACAGAAGCGGACAATACAAAGTCAAAAGCGGCGAACAGCTCCGCGTGTGTATGAC
>JAHLBL010000377.1 GCA_020625635.1 bacterium | reverse complement strand
ATGTCCTTCAAGGATAAGGTTCCCTCTGTAGACGAGGTTATCAAGATCTGGGAGTCCTACAAGGGCAGAGCTCAGGAGCTTGAGCTTCCCAGCGCTCCCAAGCAGTTCCTGCATTACTTCACTGAGCCTGATATGCCTCAGATCAAGAGCGCGCGCGAGCTTGAGGGCGGTATGGCTATCTCCGTCGGCAGACTCAGAGAGGATACTCAGTACGACCTCAAGTTTGTTTGTATGTCACATAATACGCTCAGAGGCGCAGCGGGCGGCGCGGTATTGCTCGCGGAGCTTCTTTGCGCTGAAGGTTATATGGACTAATGATTATATACATCATCCCGCTTGCCTGCGGCGGGAATGGTTTTAATGGGGAATTTGCAGGCGGAAAGGTTATGAAATAATGTCAAGACCGATTTTTACAGGTTCGGGTGTTGCTCTCATTACACCTATGAACTCCGATCTTACCGTTAACTATGACGCTTTAGAGGAACTCCTCGAGTTTCATATCGCGAACGGTACCGACTCAATTATCGCTTGCGGTACTACGGGTGAGGCAGCTACTCTTTCGGTTGAGGAGCACTGCGATGTTCTCCGTTTTGTAGCCGAGAAGGTCAACCATCGTATTCCCGTAATCGGCGGCACGGGCAGCAACGACACTTCCACAGCCATCGAGCTCTCTCAGTCGGCTCAGAAGTCGGGCGTTGACGCTCTTCTCACCGTCACACCGTACTATAACAAGACGTCCCAGAACGGACTTATCAAGCATTTCAACACGATCGCGGATTCCGTAGATCTGCCGATCATTCTCTATAATGT
>JAHLBL010000376.1 GCA_020625635.1 bacterium | reverse complement strand
TTAAATTGCTGTATTGGTAGTTAAAAGTGACAAGTTATAAGAACAATGTTTTTTAGCGTTGTGCTTAACAATACTACTTTCTGCTTTTCGCTTATTAACTTATCACTGTTGAATTGTATTGTACATAAGGGGCTGCTCATTTAATTTTGAGCCAGCCCCTTTCAATTATGCCTGTTGTTTTCCCGAATAGTTATGCGCCTTATCAAGCAGCATATCCTTGACCTTCATCAGCCTTGTGCGGCTGCTTCGGTCGTTTTCCTCGAGTTTCATTGATATAAATTTGATTGTGTCCTGATATCTCGGAATCATAACGTGCTCCAGAGAGTTAACTCTGCGGCGCGTTTTTTCTATTTCCGCCGACATAAGCTCACAGCTTTTCTCATATTGAGCCAGTCTGATTAAGTCGGGTAGTACGTTATTAAGTGAAACAACCGCGTCGTCAAGCTCAAACGACGTGAACGCGAAACCGTATGGGAAAATATCTCCCTTGTCGGACGTTCTGTCGGATGAGGTAAACTCGGGTATTTCGACGCTCATAACATTTTTTGACTGTACCTCAATGTTGATCTGCTGTTTCGGCGACATCAAAGACGCGTCAAGAGCTTGCTTTGACATAACCGCGCTGGCGTTGACAAAGTGGGAGTTACACTCATTAAGTTCCGCTTCGACCTTTTCGCGGAGCTCCTTTGTCTCACGTACCAGTTCAAGGAACTGTCTCATAAGCTCATCACGCTTGTCTTTGAGCATCTTGTGTCCGCGCACGGCAGTTTTCAGCTGCTTTTTCAGCTTTGTAAGCTGCATTCGCGTCGGATT
>JAHLBL010000375.1 GCA_020625635.1 bacterium | reverse complement strand
CGGTTTCGGCTCATAGCCCTCGGACATATACGAGACCATCGTTGGATCCATTCTAAAGGCGTCGAATGTAATATACACTGTATCACCTACACGCTCGTAAGCCGTGAAATCTTCACCAAATGTTCCCAGAGCTTTTTTTCGGGCTTTTTGGATTTCCTGATCATTGTACATACGATTTAAGTAACCGGGGCTTAACTTAGACTGGTATTCAATGGGCTCGCTGAGGAATACCGACTGCATTCCCGAGCTGCTGTGGAAGTCCTCGAACAGCATTGTAGAAACGTCCTGCTGAGCCATTTCAATCGTTGCGAGATCTGTGGAGAGCATTCTTTTCTTGATTCCCATACGGTTGAAATACTCGTTAAAGGAGCCGATATTGTGAGCAGCCTGTAAACCGTAGCGCGCGTCGAGAGCATTACAAAACTCATAGTAGTTGACCTGCGCAAGAGCGGATGAGATTTTATCGGTCTTTACAGAGTCGCGGTAAAGGTCATAAAACTCTTTTTTCCCCGGGTTATTCGCAAGACTATTATCCGTAAAGAATATAGCCTTGCCGTTATAGCTTGCGAACTGACCTGTAAATGACATAAAGAAATCGGAAAAGGTCTGGAGCGGGATAAGGAAATCGTTGCCGTTTTTGAGCATCGGAACCTCGTTATACGCAAAGGTTACGGCAATAGGATTTCCACCGTGGTATATATCCTTATCGGACACCTTATAAAACGGGCCTTTTTTCATTGCACCTATGCCGAATGGGTTAAATACCATATAATCGCCGTTTACGACAAGCGTAGATGTATAGTCGCTGAAATACAG
>JAHLBL010000374.1 GCA_020625635.1 bacterium | reverse complement strand
AGCTTTTTCTGAATGATAGTGGCGTCATTAATATCAATAACTGTGTCGCCGTTTGCGTCGCCGAATAGTAAATCATCAATGTAGATAATATTATAATTCCATTGTTCAGCAAACTCGGCTGCATAGGAATCTTTGTAACAAAGAATTGTCATATTATTGACCCCGGAAAACGCATTGTCAGCTATTTCGCTTACATTTTTGGGAATCAGAATGAATTCAAGATTTGTACAGTTTGAAAAAGCAGCATCGCCGATGCTTTTTACGCTTTGGGGAATATTGATTTTTTTTAATGAACTACAATCATAGAATGTTCGTTCATGTATTTTTTCTATCTTTTCAGTTCTGAATTCTACAGATTCCAGCGCAGTACATCCACTGAACACAAAACTTGAAACCTGTTGACAAAACTTTGGAATAACAATATTCTTCAAAGAACTCAGATTGCTGAACGCTGCTGCGTCAATAAACCTAAGTTGCTCAGGTAAAACTAAAGTTGTTATTTCATTATGATTCTGAAAAGCAGAAATTGCTATTCGGTCAACAATATAATCGGAGAAATCAAAAGGTATTACAACCTCAGCGGAATCCCCATCGTATTGCTCTATGGTAGCATATCCGCTCTGTCGAGAGTAAACAAAACTACCTGATTTGAAGTATGTAACTGCATTTGCTGAAATCATTATTGATACAGATAAAACAACAACGAGAAATAATGATATAAATAGTTTTAGTGTTTTTTTCATGATATCATTCCCTATACCGGGGAGCATTAAATAGCTCCCCGGTATAATACTAATTACGCAAAAGGATCATCATCCGGAACAGTTTCACCGCCGGTTGGTATT
>JAHLBL010000373.1 GCA_020625635.1 bacterium | reverse complement strand
ATGCAGGTCACACAGCAACAGCTGCACGAATATATCGGTATCGGGATGTTCGTCCTCGTCATCGCGCACCATATTCTCAACCGAAAATACTATATTTCCATCTTCAAGGGCAAGTATACGCCGGTCAGGGTATTTATGCTGATCGTGAATACCGCGCTGCTGCTCAGCTTTGTCGCAACGCCAATCACCGGAATGCTGATGAGCCGGTACGCGACCCCGTTCCTCAGCGGTGTTGTCGGAGTAGTCTGGCCTCGCAAGCTGCATTTGATGCTGTCATATTGGTCGTTTGTCCTGATGGGATTGCACATCGGACTACACCTCAACCTGATGTTATCAAAGTTCAGAAACAAAGCAGTGCGAATCATCGTTCATATCCTTATGAGCGGGATATCCCTCTACGGATTTTGGCTTTTTATGAAATTGAATATCGCAGATTACCTGTTGATGAAAACACACTTTGCATTCTTGGATTACTCCAGACCTGCTTGGGTCGTCTTAGCAGAAAACCTTTCTATGTTGCTCGCATGGGCGTTTCTCTCGTACCTTCTGTCTATGATGCTGAAAGCAGGGGCAAAGAAAAAGCATAAAGGAGAAGATCATCATGAGTAAAAAATTAGTCGCCTATTTTTCAGCAAGCGGTACGACCGCGAGAGTTGCGAAGAATCTTGCAGCTGCCGCAGGTGCGGATATATATGAGATCAAGCCGGCAGTACCATACAGCAGAGCCGATCTCAACTGGATGGATAAGCAGTCGAGAAGTTCGGTTGAAATGAGAGATAAAAACTCCCGCCCTGCATTAGCCGATACCGACGCAAATATTGCCGCCTATGATACGATTTTCATCGG
>JAHLBL010000372.1 GCA_020625635.1 bacterium | reverse complement strand
CTTCCAGACGGGAACCGACGAGCACGGTCAGAAGATAGAGATGTACGCGCAGTCCGAGGGCTGCACTCCGAAGGAATACGTCGACAAGGTCGCGGGCGAGATCCGCGCCATCTGCGACGTGCTCAACACATCCTACGATAAATTCATCCGTACGACCGACCCCGACCACGAGAAGGTCATTCAGAAGATTTTCAAAAAGCTCTACGAGCAGGACGACATCTACAAGGGAAGCTACGAGGGACTTTACTGCACACCCTGCGAGAGCTTCTGGACAGAGAGCCAGCTCGTCGACGGCAAATGTCCCGACTGCGGCAGAGAGGTTCAGCCCGCCAAGGAGGAGGCGTACTTCCTGCGCCTTTCCAAGTACCAGAAGCAGCTTGAGGATTACATCGAGCAGAACCCCGACTTTATCTATCCCGAGAGCCGCAAGAAGGAAATGCTCAACAACTTTATCAAGCCCGGGCTTCAGGACCTATGCGTCTCGCGCACGAGCTTCAAGTGGGGAATCCCCGTTGACTTCGACGAGGGACACGTCGTCTACGTCTGGATCGACGCGCTCTCCAACTATATCACGGGACTCGGCTACGATCCCGACGGCAGCAGCGAGATGTACAAGAAATACTGGCCCGCAGACGTTCACATCATCGGAAAGGACATCGTCCGCTTCCACACCATCTACTGGCCCATTATGCTTATGGCTCTCGGCGAGCCGCTCCCAAAGCAGGTCTACGGTCATCCGTGGCTGCTCTTCGGCGAGGATAAAATGAGCAAGAGCCGCGGCAACGTAATATATGCCGACGAGCTCGTCAAGCTTATCGGCGTTGACGCGGTAAGATACTATCTGCTCTC
>JAHLBL010000371.1 GCA_020625635.1 bacterium | reverse complement strand
GACGAGGCTGAGGAAGAGGGCGTAATCTACAAGTTCCTCACCAACCCGCTCTCCTTCAACGGCGAGGACGGAAAAGTAAAGTCGATCACCCTTCAGGTCATGGAGCTCGGCGAGCCCGACGCATCGGGCAGACGCAGTCCCGTTCCCGTTGAGGGCAAGACCGAGGAAATCGAGGTCGACAGCGTAATTCTGGCTATCGGTCAGAAGCTCGTTTCCGAGGACGTAAAGGAGCTCGAGCTCAACAACCGCGGCAACATCGTCGCTGATCCCGACTTCTTCACAACAAGCATCGACGGCGTATTCGCTATCGGCGACGCCACCAACCGCGGCGCTTCCATCGCTATCGAGGCGATCGGCGAGGCAGACCGTTGCGTTAAGGCTGTTGACGCTTATCTCAACGGTATCGACATCGAGACACGCGTGCCCTACATCAGCAAGCGCGACGAAGCCACGATCGACTATTCCGACCGCGAGAAGCAGAGCAGGATCAATCCCAAGGTTCTTCCTCCCGAGGTAAGAAACAAGAATTTTGACGAGGTAAGTCTCGGCTTCACCGAGGACGAGGCGAAGGCTGAGGCAAGCCGCTGCCTCGAGTGTGGCTGCCGTGAGTATTACAAGTGTAAGCTCCTCAAGGTCGCTCAGAGATACGACATCAACCCCGAGCGCTTCAAGGGCGAAATGCCCCAGAAGTACACACGCGACGAGAACGCGTTCATCGAGAGAAACACCTCGAAGTGTATTCTCTGCGGTCTTTGCGTTCGCTCCTGCCGCGAGGTTATGGACATCCACGCTATCGGTCTCCTCGGCAGAGGCTTCAAGACCGACGTAAGCCCCGCGTTCGCGCTTCCGCTCGA
>JAHLBL010000370.1 GCA_020625635.1 bacterium | reverse complement strand
TTTCTCATAGAGTTAATCGTCGGCTTATAAACTTTAATAGCCATTTATTTCACTCTCCCTTACATCATACCTTCAAAGAATTCGATGTTTTTGCTGTCTTCAGTCAAGGTAACGTAAGCTTTCTTCCAGCTTCTTGTGTAGCCGCCGTTGTTAGCGCCCTGACGACGGAAGTGTCCGCGTACGTTTACAACGTTAACCTTGGCAACCTTTACCTTGAAGAGTTCCTCGCAAGCCTTGGCAATCTCAATTTTATTAGCTGATTTTGCAACTTCGAAGGTGTACTTTTTCTCTGTAGCGCCCATCATACTTTTCTCAGTGATGATAGGACGAATGATAATATCCTGAGCTATCATGCGTATACCTCCTCAATCTTGCTTACCGCATCCTTTACGATGACGAGCTTGTCGGCGTTAAGGATGTCGTATACATTAAGCTCGTTGACCCGAGCGGTCTTTACGCCCTTAATGTTGGCAGCGGACTTGATAACCTTCTTGTCTACCTCAGGCAGAACGATGAGAGCTTTCTTGTCCACTCCGATAGCTGTGAGCATCTCTGCTACAACCTTTGTTTTATACTCGTCAAGCTTAATAGCGTCAACTACGATGATTTCGCTGTCGACAGCCTTAGCGGAAAGAGCCGACTTCATAGCAAGTCTCTTAACCTTCTTGTTTACAGAGAAGCTGTAGCTTCTGGGCTTGGGAGCAAAAACGATACCGCCGTGTGTCCACTGGGGAGCGCGGGTTGAACCCTGACGCGCGCGGCCTGTGCCCTTCTGTCTCCACGGCTTTTTACCGCCGCCTGAAACCTCTGAACGAGTGAGGGCTGACTGTGTGCCCTGACGCTGATTAGCGAGGTAGCTTACTACCATCTGGTG
>JAHLBL010000037.1 GCA_020625635.1 bacterium | reverse complement strand
GACCTCGACTTCCCCGAGGCTGTCAGCTCGATGGAGAAAATCATGGAGGCGATCCGCGTTATCCGTAACCGCCGCAGCGAGATGAACGTTCCCCCTTCAAAGAAGGCGAAGGTTTATATCGCGACAAAGCTCCCCGAGATTTTCACAGCGGGCGCGCAGTTCTTCAAGAGCCTCGCCTCCGCAAGCGAGATCGAGGTCGGAGAGAGCTTCGAGCTCGACGGCGCCGTTACCGTAGTAACAGCCGACGCGAAAATCTATATCCCGATGGACGAGCTCGTAGACAAAAAGGCGGAGCTCGAGAGACTTAACAAGGAGCTCGCAGCCGTTGAAAAGCGTCTCGCCCAGAGTGAGGGCAAGCTCAGCAATCAGGGCTTCGTGTCCAAGGCTCCCGCCGCTGTTGTCGATAAGGTAAAAGCGCAGGCTGCCAAGGAGCGCGAGCAGGTTAAAATGATAAAAGCCGCGATCGAAGCACTTAATTAAATACAAAACGAAAACGCCGAGCCAACGGGGCTCGGCGTTTCCTTCGTTCAAAAAAGAAAATGAGGGGTACAAAATTGTAAGTCTCTGAGTCGACTTACAGAGGAGGGTAGAACCGTACTCCAACAGTTGCGGATCTGTTTGAGTACGACTATATTAAACCACGCAAATATGATGGCTGTGTGAAATGAAGTTGAATTCTCGTTGAAAAATTAAAAATTTTAAAAAATTTCACACTCCAAACGCTGCGAAAAATAAAAACAAATGTTTACAAATCAGGGCAGATATGATATTATATTACCGTGTAATACTATTATCGGAGGTTCCCGCTATGAAACCCTTGACAGGTAAGCAACAGGCAGTTTATGAATATCTTATCGAGTGTACCGAACAGGGCAGAGTCCCGTCTGTAAGGGAAATCTGCCGCGACGTAGGTCTTAAATCGACCTCTACGGCTCACCTTTATCTTAAGGCGCTTGAGGATCACGGACTGATCGAGCGCGACGCGGGTCTCAACCGCTGTATCCGCGTAAAGGGCGAGGTAAGCGCCAAGAGCGTTCCGATTCTCGGCAACGTCGCCGCGGGCAATCCGATTGTCGCTATAGAGGACGTTGAGGGCTACATCGCCGTAGATAAGAACCTCAGCCGCGGAAAAGACCTTTTTGCCTTAAAGGTACAGGGCGAAAGTATGATAAACGCGGGCATCCTTCCCGACGATATACTTGTCGTCCAGCGTACACCCGTAGCCGAAAACGGCGAGATCGTTGTCGCGCTCGTTGAGGACAGCGCTACAGTCAAGCGCTTCTATAAGGAGGACGGTCACTTCCGTCTGCAGCCCGAAAACGACGACTTTGAGCCGATTATCGTCGACGAGGTCGTCCTGCTCGGAAAGGTGATCTCTCTGGTAAGGAACTACTGATTTTGACGGTTTTATGAAAAGTAACTGAAAATTTCGTTAATTAGGTTGTAATACCCTTTCGCAGATGTTACACTGAATGTGTGATCAACAAAGGCGAGAAAGGGAGGTTGTGAAAATGGCAGAAATGAGTAAATTTTGTATGACCTGCGGTTCTCTGCTCGGTGAGGACGGAGTTTGTCCCGAGTGCGGAGAAGCTCCCGAGGAGCTTATAATACCCGAAGTAAAGGAGACGGCGCCCGATATAAAAGCGCCGACGGTCGAGATGCCGACGATCCGCGAGTTTGTCGACACCGATTATATACCGCCTGTACCTGTCGCGGCTGAGCCCGAGGTAACGGTCAGCGACGACGGAGGAGCGGAGATCGTCTACAACGCTCCGCCCGCACAGGTAAGATCCGCGCCGCAGAGAGCGGTTCCCCCAAAACCCGCGGACCGCTCGATTCAGCCGACGGGCTTCGCGCTGACGCTGACGCAGGCGTTCAGGGTTATAAAGTACTTCTTCTCTAAAAACGTGCTCGACGCAGTTACAGCTCAGTACAGGGAGAAGCTCAACATCTGGGCGGTGCTGCTCACGATTTCGTCGCTTGTTTCCGCGCTCAGTATGACCGTCAGCTACGGGATTACCGAGGGACGCTCGCTCGGAGCAGGCAGCGCGTTCGTCGATTTATCTATGAACAATGTTGAGACGTTTATCGTCGCGCTTGCCATATCCATAGGAACGGGAATCACATACAGCCTCGCGCTGATGTTCTATTTCAAGGCGATCGAGGTCGAAACGAGATTCAAGCCCTGCGCTAACCTTGTTATGTCGGCGTACATTCCCATTACGCTTATGCACGCGGCAAATATTATTTCCTTCGGCTACCTTTTTGCGGCGGGCTTTGGCACGGAACAGATCGGCTTCGCGTTCTTCGCGATAATGCTGTTCATAGGTGTTCGCAGGATCACGGGAGGCAAAAAGCCTCTGTGGAGCTTTATCCTTATGCTCGGCATAGCGGCTGCCGTCGCGATAGTTGTGGGAATGATAGTTTCCTCACCGATCATCGTCACGCGCGCACTTATGGAAATGGCTCAGACGCCCGCGGTTGTTTATTGATAAAAAGTGCCTATAAAACGGCGGGTATAAAGTAAAAAACAGACCGATTCAAAGCATTTGCTTTGAGTCGGTCTGTTTACTGCTATAAAGCTGTCAGCTCGCCCAGACAAAGTCCATATCCTTGGCGAAGTTGTCGATTCCGTAAACAACGAGAATACTGTCGTATTTGCCCTTTTCGGCGAAGGAGGCGACATTCGTTTTGAAATAACGCATATCCACCATCGTCACCGTGTTGAAATTATCCGAAAGGAACGGAGCGAGACAGTGACAGAAGCTGTCCTTCACGACGAGGAGTTTTCCGCTCTTTACGTTCTTGTTTACGATTGTTTCAACGGCGTGGTTGCCGTCTACAAAAACGGGGTACTTGTCGTCCTCGTTGAGGTGATCCTTAAAGTAAAGGGAGTCGAAAGATTTTTTATCCGAGCCCTCGGTGATCGTGAGGGTTTTCTTTTCGCCGTCCTTATTGCGCCACAGCTCAATGTCGTCGGCTCGGTTCAGCCAGAAGCCGCTTGAGGAGTACGTTGTTCCGTAAAAACCGCCGTAGCTCTCGATCTTGTACTGCGACTTCGGGTACGCCTCATATTTCAGAGCGTCCGCAAGCTCGGTGTAGGCGGTGTAAGCGCCGTAGGTCGTCCAGTGGTGGTCGGTGCGGTAGTAGAGCTGATTTCCGTTGTTCTTTTCGGTTTTGAACCGCTCCCGCAAATCAACAAACTTCACACCCGCTTTTTTAAGTGTCTCCGCGGCGGTGTTAAAGTACGCGTCATCGTTGTACTTTTCGTGAATATATGGGAGCACGTCGTCCATAATATAGCCTGTGCTCGGAGCGAAGGTCACGGTAACAGGCAGCTTGGTCTGCTCCTTTATGCGCGTAATGGCGGAAAGATTCCTTTGGAGCTGGTTGTCGGTTGGGATCGGAATATTAATCAGATAATCGTCGGCGCATCTGTAGATGGGTTCGCTCTGATTATTGGTGTCGGTTTCGTCGGTTTTTCTCTCCGACGACTGGAAGTTGCCGAAAAAGTTTTTGCTGTAGGAGTTTATTCCTACCCAGAGCTTGCGCAGAGGGAACTGGTCGGCAAAATAATGCTCAAAATTGTTCTCGAACTCACCGCTGAAAACGGTGTTGACGTTTGCCTCGGGGAATTTATCGAGGTATCTTTTTTCCGAGGAGGAGAATTCCTGATCGGGAGTAAAAACGAACACAGCCGCCATCACATATACAATGCAGAGAAAAACAGCGGTTGGCATAATCGCGAGTTTCTTTTTCATATGCTTTACTCCTTTCTCAGAATCTGAAGTACAGGAAGGTAACCTGGCTGTGGCTGACGAGAAGCGCTGTCGCTAAAACCAGTACAGCGGCACAGAACAGCGTTTCCGCTATCCATATCCAGCCCTTGTTTTTTACCTTGTTGTAAATCATCGCGCCGAGCGGCGTAGACGCAATGCACGCGAGCACGAACAGCACGCCGTAGCGGCACATTATTATCAGCGCTTTTTCGCCGAGTAGTCCGTTGCTCAGTGTGAACATATTCGCGAACTGCGCGCCCATCTGAGCCATATCGGTGAAGTAGAAAATAGTCCAGCCGATCACGAAAATGAATATTGTGTAGAGGTGCTGGATCACACCCGGGAGCTTGTCTATAAATTTCTTGAGGACGTACTTCTCGATAATGAGAATCAGTCCGTAGTAAAGTCCCCACAGTATAAAGTTGTACTCAGCGCCGTGCCAAAGACCTGTGCAGAACCATACGACGAGAAGGTTGAAAATATGTCGGGGAATCGTGCAGCGGTTGCCGCCGAGCGGGATGTAAACATATTCGCGGAACCATGTGGAAAGCGAGATATGCCATCTGCGCCAGAACTCGGTAACTGACTTTGAGATATACGGATAGTTAAAGTTTTTGAGGAACTCAAAGCCGAGCATATTGCCGAGACCGCACGCCATATCACTGTAGCCCGAGAAATCGAGGTAGATGTACAGCGAGTAGGCGATCATTCCTACCCAGCTTCCGATAATACCGTTCTGCTCGCCTGTCGCCTGAATCGCGTCCCACATCGCGCTCATCTGGTCCGCAAGCAGCATTTTCTTGCCGAGACCTACTAAGAACAGCTTAACTCCGCGGTTAAACTGCTCAATGCTCTCCACGCGGTGTTCAAGCTGGTCGGCAACGTCCTTATAGCGCACGATCGGACCCGCGATAAGCTGCGGGAACAGCGCGACATATGTGCCGAAGTTTATAGGATTGCGCGACACGGGAGCGTCGTCACGGTAAACGTCGATAACGTAGCTCATCGTCTGGAAGGTGTAGAAGCTTATTCCGATCGGGAGCGATACGTTTATCATCGGTAAATCGGGCAGCGGCAGCATATTGAAGGTGTTTATAATAAGCCCTATGTACTTGAAGAACGCCAGCAGTCCGACGTCCACGATAATCGTGAGCACAAGCGGGATCTTCATCCTTCGTTTGTCGGGCTTGTTCTGCTCCACAAAGTAGCCGCCGATAAAGTTTATGGCGATCGACGCGAGCATAAGAAGCACGAGCACGGGCTCGCCCCAGCCGTAGAATAACAGGTTTATAAAGAACAGAAAAAAGTTCCGCGCCTTACGCGGTACGATATAGTAAATCAGCAACGTAAGCGGAAGATACGCGAACAGAAACGTCAGTGTTGCGAATTTCATATACTGTCTCCTTTCTGAAAGTATCAACCTCTATTATAAATCTTTTCGGTGTCGTAGTCAATTATAAAAACAGTAAAAGGGAGGGCATACACCCTCCCTGATTCTGTGTAGTATTACTTATACTGCGCGCAGTCTATGTTGTCCTCATAGGTGCTCACCATATAAATCGTGTCGCCGATATAGGTACAGCGGCTGATTTCCAAATCTGTCTTGTCCTGCTGGTCAATGCTGATCTTGCCGTCTTTGACGCTGAAGGTTATCGCGCCGTATTCTTCGTCATAATCGTCGTTATCGCTGATGATATCGCGGTCATACGGAACGGTAAAGCTTCCGCGTTCCTCGTTTCTGAGCAGAGCCTTCGGATTGTACTGAACGTTGGAGTAATAGTTCTTGAAAATTTTGGAGTCGAGCACCTTGGGATTCGCCTTGTCGCTTACGTCAAAGAGCGCGAGCTTCATACCTTCCTCGATCTCCATCTCATCGTTCCAGTCCTCTTCCTGTGTGTGATATCCGATACCGAGCACGGTGTTATCGTCGATCGGCACGAGCATAGAGGAGAATCCGCTGATTTTAACGCTGCCGAGTATGGTCGGGGCAGACGCGTTTGTCAGGTCGATCACAAACAGCGGGTCTGTCTGCTCATAGGTAATCACATACGCCGTATCGCCGACATAGCGCACCGCCTTTATGCTCTCGTCTTTCGCGAAGCCCCTTACGCTGCCGAGCTGATTGAGCTGTCCGTCGAGAACGAACAGGTTGTTTTCGTCCCTGTACTTTTTGTCTGTCGAGGTCGTAGCGACTCTGAGAGTGTCGCCGCTCTCGTCGAGCGAGTACTGATTGTTGATATAGCCCTTTACCTTAGCCGAGGAAACGAGCTCAACTCCGTCTTTGAGACTGAATTTTATAATCTGGGTTTTTCCCGTGTCCTCATAAGCCTTTGAGGTTTTGCTGTCGATATACGCCCCGTCAAACAGCCACAGACCTCTGTAGCCGCCCGTATAACCCGTTACGTAGAGGTTCTCGCTGCTGCAATAGATCTCGCCCGAGGAACCGAGTACGGATTTTGTAACAGTTTCGGCGTTTTTGTCCGCGGTGTCGAATTCGCTGACGACCACGAAGTCTGCGCTTGACGGCTCTTCAACGCAGTAGATGTCAGTCGCGTTGAGCTCGCGGATGTCGTCCGTGCCGCAGCAGACGTAGGGGAGAGGACTCTTCCTGTTTTCGTAGTCTGATTTATTGGAAACGAGGTAGAGCCTGCTGCCTATCATACGCGAATTTGAATAGCTGCCGCTCTGCGTAAAGCTGTCCAGCTTCACGAGATTTTTCGCGTCGGAGCAGTCGTAAACGTCGGCTCTTGTTTCCGAGCGGAAGGATTCATAATAATCCGAATCCGCCTCGTCCGAGGTCGCGTCGGACACCTGTCTGTAATTGCTGTAAATCACGATGAGCCTGTTGTCGTTCAGATATAATTCGCTGATGTACTCATCGAGCTTACTGTTCTCGACAGCCTTGATTTTTTTAATGATTTTTGAGTTTTTGCCCTCGGCGCTGTAAATCACAAGATCATTGTCGCGCGCGACGTAGATATACCTGCCATCGGTTTTTATTACGTCAGCCTCGTCTACGCCCTCGACCTGGGTGTAGGTATCGCCGTGGGTATTTGCTCCGCCCGCCGCGTCCGACGATTTTTCATACGAAACGGCGTACTTGGTGTCGGAGTCGGCAACGTCCTCCATCAATGAATATTCAGGCTTAGGCTTGTTCTCGTTTATGCGCTTGACAAGGTCGATAACCTCGCCTTTGTCCGAGAACTGATAAACAGCGGATTTTCCGTCGCGTGTAATTGTCGTTCCTGCCGAGGACGCGGGAGTTTTCGACAGCCTGAACACCGCCGTTCCCGCGACGGCAACAGTCAGGAACAGCGCGCACGCCGCGACGAGGCTGTACTTTTTGTACGGCTTGACCTTTTTGATTTCAACCACCTTCGGGTTTTCGCCGCCGAGCTTTTCGAGCACGAAGTTTGCGTCCATCTTTTCGGGCGCGTTTACACCGCTGTTGTCAAATTTATCCCTGATAAAATCATAATCGTTTTTCATATTTCTTCACCCCAGAACTCTCTCATTTTTTTAAGCGAGCGTGACAGTCTCGAGCGCACCGTAGCGGGATTCATTCCGAGCAGTCTGCCGATTTCGCGGCTGTTGTAGCCCGAAACCGTCGATAGCAGTACGATGTCCCTGTCCTCGTCGCTCAGTCGGCTGAGAGCCTCTTTGAGCTCTGCCGCCCTGAAGTCGGTTGAGTCGGAAGAAAGGTCGGTGTCGTCGATGTCCTCGCAGTCTTTCCGAGCGATCTGTTCCTTGATCAGCGCCGAGCAGCGTCGGTAAAGAATGCGGAAAATCCACGCCGAAAACGCGCGCTCGTTTCTGAGCGAGCCTATAGAGGAATAAGCCTCGACGATACAGTCCGACACAGCGTCCTGAGCGTCGCTCTCGTCGCCGAGCTTGAAGTAAGCGTAGCGGTAGAGCCTGTCCCTGTAGTTCATATAAAGCTGAGCAAAGGCGTTTTTGTCGCCGCTCCTCGCGCGTTTTACCAAATCCTTCTCATCCATAACCTGCCTCCAACGACGTCGTTCATATTATTAGTGAGAAAAATCGAGTGAAGTGTTGCAATTTTTTTATTCTAATCCCAAAAACTTAGTCATTACCTTAATGGAATTTTCCGCCGCCATATGTCTGAAGGTATCGAAATCCATTCCCGTGTTGAAGCTGAGGTCGTCGCTGATCGAGCGCAGAACCGCGAACGGTACCTTGTTGCGGTAGCAGACGTGTCCTACGGCGCCGCCCTCCATCTCGCAGCACAGCGCGCCGAATTCCTTCGCTATGAACTCGCGTTGTTTTACAGAGGATATAAAGATATCGCCCGTGGCGATTCTGCCGATTTTTACGTTTACATCGAGACCGTCACAGCACGCGAAGAGCCTTTCGTATGTGTCCTTGTCGGCGGGAATGTCGATTCGCTTTTCGTCGGTGTACCAGATCTCGCCTCTGGGGTCGCCCAGAGCAATTCCGTTCATATCGTGCTCAACGCAGTCGCTCGATATCACGATATCGCCAATGCGCAGTTCCTTTGAAAGACTGCCCGCGATACCCGAGTTGACGATCACCTCGGGCTTGTAGTAGTCAATCATTATCTGGGTGCTGAGAGCGGCGTTCACCTTGCCTACGCCGCATTCGAGCAGAACTACGTCCTTTCCGCCCGCTTTTCCGCTCACAAAGTCAAGCCCCGCAATCGTCTTTGTTTCGTACTCAGTCATAAGCTTTTTGAGCCCGTCGACCTCAATTTTAAGAGCGCATATTATTCCTGTCATTTTCAAATTCCTCCGTAACTGTAGATTTGTTGTCAAATTCGCCTGTCTGATACATTATGATTGAAAGCGCCGCCAGCGGTGCTGTTTCCGCACGCAGTATCCGTTTGCCGAGGGTTGCCTTTCTGCCGCCATCCGCCAGCACGAGCTCAACCTCCTGCTCCTCGAATCCGCCCTCGCTGCCGATGAAGATACCGACGGAGCGCGGAGTGTCGGACAGAATATCTTTAACGCTGTCGCCGCCCAGCTCGTAAAAAATAACGGTTCTTTCGTTCTCGCCGCTGAGCTTCACCGCCTGCTTAAAGCTTACCGCCTCCGCTATTTCGGGAACGATTCCCCTGCGCGACTGCTGAGCCGCTTCTCTGGCAATTTTCTGCCAGCGGAGGCGTTTTTTCGCGAGCGATTTTTCGTCGGGACGCGATATACACCGCGCTGAGATTACGGGCACGATTTTTGTTACGCCGAGCTCAACGCATTTCTGTATGATGAATTCCATCTTGTCTCCCTTGGGCAGCGCCTGATACAGCGTCACCCTGCATTCGGGCTCGTTTTCGCACGGCTTGGAGCTTTTCACGAGCACGCTTACGATGTCGGCGTTTATACCGTCAATAACGCAGTCGTGCTGGATCCCCGACGGGCTCACGAGCGTGAGTTCCTCGCCCGATTTCATTCTCAGGCTTTTTGAGATATGTCTCGCGGTCTCGCCGTCGAGCGCGTAGGTTTTGCTGTTGATCTCGTTTTCCGTAAAAAACCACGGCATACTATCACTTCCGATGATTATAATAAAAACATTTTACCAAAAACCCGCGCGGATTGCAATATTATGAGAAATTTGGTAAAATTATAATGTATCCGCTAAAAAGGAAGCTGACGAGGTGTTACCATGAATGAACTTACATCAAAACAATTCTACTCGATTTTAAAGTCGGAAGAAATCAATCCCGATGATTTACCGATGCTTGTTGTTAAAAAGTATATAAAAAGCAAAAAAATCCTCGCGACAGCCGAAAGCTGTACGGGAGGATATATCAGTAAATGTGTTACCGAGGTGAGCGGCTCGAGCGGGATGTTCGAGTGCGGAGTGTGCTCCTACGCCAACCGAATAAAGACAAAGGTGCTCGGGGTTGACGAACAAATACTGTCCACGGTCGGCGCGGTGTCCTATGAGACCGCGAAGGCGATGGCTGAGGGCGTAAGAGCTCTCGCGGACAGTGACGTCGCCGTCTCCACAACGGGAATCGCGGGACCTACGGGCGGCACCGCTGAAAAGCCCGTCGGACTTGTCTATATCGCCTGCGCCTCAGAGCGCGGCACAGAGGTGTATAAGTGCCTGCTCGGCGACGTAGAGAACGCCGACCGCGAAAAAATCCGCCGCGCCGCGACCGACGTAGCGCTCTGGCTGGCGCTTAGGGCGATCAACTAAAAGAATCAGGGAACATTTTCGAGCGAAAAACTCTAAAATGTTCCCTAAAATTTTTTGAACCTTTTTATTCTTTGGATTGTATATATAGTGAAAGCTTTCAAAGGGGTGAGAAATTGAAAAACGAGTTTGCTCAATACGCGGAAAAGTACAGTGCGGATCTGTCGCGGCTGTGTATGAGTCTGTGCGGCAGCAGAGCCGAGGCAGAGGACCTGTTTCAGGAAACGTGGCTCAAGGCTATGCGCGGATACAATAAGTACGACAGCTCCAAGCCGTTTGACAAGTGGCTGTACTCAATATGCGTAAATACGTACAAAAATGTGCTCAACTCCGCCCGACGCAGGCTTCAATACTGTTTTAAATCAGATGAAGAAAGCGACCTGTTTTTCAATTCGATACCCGAAATCGACGAGAATAATCGGGATGATTATTACGAGCTCCACGCCGCCGTAAGAAGTTTAAGCAAGAAAAAAAGAACGGTTATTGTTCTGTATTTCTTCAAGGACTGCACCGTGTCCGAAATCGCGGAGATATTACATATCCCCGAGGGGACGGTCAAGTCGAGACTGTCGGCGGCGAAGAAGGAAATAAAAAGGAGGATGACCTGTGAATAAAAATTTTTCCGATTATGAGATTGACGCTATGTTAAAAAACTACTGCGCGCGCAGAACGCAGCTCGCGTTTGACGCGCCCGAGAAGGAGAAAGCTATGACAAAAAGAAAAGGTTTCAGATATGCCGTTACCGCGCTTGCGCTCGTTGCGGTGTTATCGGCAGGAATGTTTTCGGGCTTGCTGTTTAACGGAAACACAACCGAAACAAAACAGAACGGTTTTTCAATTACCGCTTACGCGGCAGAAGCTACCGCGGACGAAGCGGCTAAGAAAATCACGAACGAGGATTTTGTCCGCATAGGAAAAGTCGATACCAAAATGATAATTCAGGGAAGCGTAATGCAGGACGCGTCGGGTACTTCGCCAAACGCCGTTGCCGTACTTCAGGACTTTAATATCCGCTGTGAAGGCGAAAATATCGACAAGGTTTCTTATAAGGTTGAAAACGGAGACTTTTTTATTGACGGAGACGATAAGACATTTTTCGGATTAAAACCCTCCGAAACGGAATATGTCTTTACCCCCGAAAGAACAGGCGATGAAATATACTGGCATATGTATTTAGATGCGGAAAAAAGCGGGAAGCTTTTCATTTCCGAAAAAGAATGCTATTCAGGTTTTTCAGTAAACTACAGCGAACAGGAAAAGCTGCGGGAATCCGACGGTTCGGAGTTCCCGAAAATCGGACTGATTATTCAATTTTTGAATGATACCGATAAGGTTATGAGCGACGAAGAAATGTACGAAACCGCGATCAATAAGGTTGTTATTTCAATAACCGCGACCTATAAAGACGGAACGACCGAAACCCGAAAAGTGCGTCTTAACGGAAAATATGACGAGGATTACGGAATAACCGTCAAAGCGAAGCTGGTAGATTAAACGAAG
>JAHLBL010000369.1 GCA_020625635.1 bacterium | reverse complement strand
GGAGATAATAATGCGTAAATATAAGGTGTTAGTTTCTCCGAAAGCGAAAAATATGCTTGACGAGCATATTGATTTCCTCGCGCAGGTCAATGCGGCTTCGGCGAGAAATAGGAAAAACGAGATAATGAAAAGTTTGCGTTTCTTATCGGATATGCCCGCCAGATTTCCGTTGTTTGAAAGCGATTATATAAAATCAGGCAAATACCACAAGATGTATATCGAAAAATGGTATCTGGTGCTTTATCAGATTATGGATGATACCGTTTATGTAGAGTATATTATTGATTGCAGAGAGAATTACAGTTGGCTGTTAAGGTAATTTCTGCGGAAAGGTGAAAAATGAAAACCGATGACTTAATAGAAATGTACGAGAATGACAAGAGGGAAAAAACAGCGATATCTAAATACGCTTACGACCTTAATCAACAATACTTTTTGTCTGTCAGAAGAGCGGCGAAGGCTTGTCGACTCGATATAGATATTTGTGATAATGAGGAAATCGAAGACAGACTTTTTGAGAACGGCTATGCTCTTTTTGTCAATCCGTACAAGGTCTGCAACGATATTATCATCGAATACCTGAATACCGAATGCACAGAGGACGACAGAGTGTATTTCAGGAAACTGAAAAAGGAGAAGAATAATATTGTAATTCCGTTTCTTTGGTATTTTGACCATAAAGACGGACTGGAAAGCTTTGAAAAATTCGAGCACAAAAAGGTGATAGAATCATTTTCTGGCTGGTGTAAGAAATACGGTTTGAAATTAGAATTATAAAAATCAAGTATGGCAATAGAAGACTGAATATATATTGATTATGTTATTATTGCAGAGAGAATTACAGTTGGCTACTGAGATAAGGTGTTTGAGAACAA
>JAHLBL010000368.1 GCA_020625635.1 bacterium | reverse complement strand
ATGATGGACTTCATCAAGGGCGGTATGGACGCTAACGAGGCGCTCGAAAAAGCAAAGGGCCACTACGGCCAGTTCGACAACGCGGCTAAATACATTGATCCGCGTGTAGAATAAGGAGGTGCGAAGTAATGGCTTTATTTGAAAACTATGACAGACGTATTGAAAAAATCAACGGCGTTCTCGCTGAGTACGGAATCTCCTCTGTAGAAGAAAGCCGTGAAATCTGCAAAGCCGCAGGTTTTGACCCCTATGAAATTGCTAAGGGCATTCAGCCCATCTGTTTTGAAAACGTATGCTGGGCATACTGCGTAGGCGCCGCTATCGCTCTTAAGGCCGGCGTAAAGAGCGCTGAGGAAGCCGCTAAGTATATCGGAATCGGTCTGCAGAGCTTCTGTATCGACGGCTCTGTTGCAGAGAACCGTAAGGTAGGTCTCGGTCACGGCAACCTTGCCGCTATGCTTCTCAGCAACGAGACTAAGTGCTTCGCTTTCCTCGCAGGTCACGAGTCCTTCGCAGCCGCTGAAGGCGCTATCGGTATCGTTCGTAACGCTAACAAGGTTCGTCAGGAGCCTCTCCGCGTTATCCTTAACGGTCTCGGCAAGGACGCTGCTCAGATCATCTCAAGAATCAACGGATTCACCTATGTTCAGACTAAGTTCGACTACTATTCCGGCGAGCTTACAATCGTAAACGAGACTCCTTACTCCAACGGCGAGCGCGCTAATGTTCGCTGCTACGGCGCTGACGATGTTCGTGAGGGCGTTGCTATTATGCACAAGGAAGGCGTTGACGTAAGTATCACAGGTAACTCCACCAACCCCACACGTTTCCAGCATCCTGTTGCGGGCACATACAAGAAAGAGTGCAACGAGCAGGGTAA
>JAHLBL010000367.1 GCA_020625635.1 bacterium | reverse complement strand
CCGTTGATCATAAACTTCATGTTACCTGTACCCGAAGCCTCTGTGCCCGCGAGAGAAGTCTGCTCTGAAATATCAGCGGCAGTAACGATCTTCTCGGCGTAGCTTACGTTGTAGTTCGAGCAGTAAACGACCTGAAGCTTATCCTTGGTGTCGGGATCGTTGTTTACGAGGTTAGCGAGTTCGTTGATGTACTTGATGATAGCCTTAGCTCTCGCGTAACCGGGAGCTGCCTTAGCGCCGAAGATGAAGCATGTGGGATTCCAGTCCTTGAGCTCGCCCTTCTTGAGGCGCTTGTAGATGAGCATGATCGAGAAAGCGTTGAGGAGCTGTCTCTTGTACTCGTGGAGACGCTTAACCTGAATGTCAAAAATCATATTCGGGTTAACCTCAACGCCGTCCATCTTCTTGATGTAAGCCGCGAGGTCTTTCTTCTTCTTAGCCTTGATCTTGTTGAATTCCTTGATTGTAGCGTCGTCGGTCATCTTGTTGAGCTTGGAGAGCTTGGAAAGATCCTTAAGCCAGCCCTTGCCTACGCGCTCGGTGATGAACTCAGCGAGCTCGGGGTTGCAGAGTCCGAGCCAGCGGCGCTGTGTAATACCGTTGGTCTTGTTCTGGAAGCGCTCGGGATAAATCTTGTACCAATCCTTGAGAACGTCAGCCTTGAGGATCTCGGTGTGGATCTGAGCAACGCCGTTTACGTATGTGGAAACGTAAGTAGCGAGACGAGCCATATGAACGGTGTTGTTGTCAACGATTCTCATACGTGACTTTGTCTCCTCGTCAACACCCATAGCGGTGAGCTCTTCCTGGAGCTTGTTGGCGATAAGGCAGATGATATGATAAATCTCGGGAACAACGTCCATCATAAGGTCAGCGTGCCA
>JAHLBL010000366.1 GCA_020625635.1 bacterium | reverse complement strand
GGCAAGAAGGCGGGCGATGAACTCAGCTTCGGCGGACTGCTCGGAACAGGTCCCGTTATGCCTATCCGCGAGGGAGATCCGAGCGTATTTATCAACCGCGGCGGACGTCTCCCCGCTCCCCTCCAGTCACTTAAAAACTAAACAATCAAAAAAACGAACGGGCTGTCGAAGGACAACCCGTTTTCTTTTGCACTCTGCGTATTTGAGCGCACTCCGTTCCCTTAAGCATGACTCGTATAAAGCTACATTCTTAACATTACTGCGCGGAAAATTTCTGCTTTACGGAATTAAGCTTATTCTGATCGACCTGCTCTGTCGGGTACCAGCCCTTTGACTGCATTTTGCAGTAAATCTGATCCTGCAGTCTGAGAGAGTTGTTAAGAGAGTCCGAAAAGGTTCGGTGTACATTTGTTGTTGATGACTCGATTGTGCCGTGCATAAATAAGTCGCAGGCGCCTTTCTCGAGTAAAAGGATGTTTTCCATTAGATTTCTGTCGTCCATAGCTTATCTCCTTACAGCAGATTATAAAAATTCTGAAAAATGTTCTTGTGCTGTTCCTGCATCTGCTGAGCAAAACTTTTCAGCTCAGGGTCCTGAATCTGCGACGCGGTCTCGCTGCACTGTTTCTGGAAATACTGCTCGTGTCCGAGAGCGTCTTCGACATAAAGAAGTTCTTTTGTAGTCATAATTATTTCCGGCCTTTCTGCCCACAAATGATAATATTATTTACAGCCTTACCGTGGGCTGGTAAAACGTAAATTACAACTTAAATCAAGACAGCGACAACTTATTAATTGATACTTTCCTGATTTGTTGTTATTATCATTTCCATAACACGGAAATATATTCAAAAAAACGCGGACGATTTTGATATGCTCCCTTTATGGA
>JAHLBL010000365.1 GCA_020625635.1 bacterium | reverse complement strand
ATCACTACGGGAGAGCTTGAAGTGGTCGATATTGATTACCTTACCGATGACAGGGAAGCTACCGATACCGCGTTGAAATCCCTCGCTGTAACCTCAATGGACAAGAACTCTACGATAAACGCTATAGACAGTTATCTTGTCTGCGGCGCGATAGAGGCGGATGAAATTATTCCGTTTGCGTCCGAAAAGAAATGGTCGGGCGCGGAGCTGAGAAACGGAAAGTCTTATGTGATTGGTGCGGCTGAATTCATTTTTGATAAAAATTCCAATAAAGAATTATTCGACAGGATCGCGCAGGTTGACGATACCCTCCGAGTTATCACTTTAGCTGTCAGCGATAATGAATTCCCGTCAAAGGATAAGCTGCCCGAAAACCTTACTCCGATTGCGCTTGTTATTATAAAGGATAAAATTCGCGATAACGCTGAGGATACAATAAGGTTCTTCGATGAGCAGGGCGTAAAGCTTAAAGTTATTTCGGGTGATAATCACAGAACGGTTTCTCGTATAGCTTCTATGGTCGGTATTCCCGACGCCGAGAAAGCTGTTGATTCCACAACTCTCGATACGGATGAGAAAATTGAGGACGCTATTGAGAACTGTGCCGTTTTCGGGCGTGTAACACCTCAGCAGAAAAAGAAATTTGTCGAGACACTGAAAGCCAACGGTCACACGGTTGCCATGACCGGTGACGGAGTAAATGATGTTTTAGCGCTGAAAACCGCCGATTGCAGTATCGCGCTCGCGTCGGGTTCGGACGCTGCAAAGAACATTTCACAGCTCGTGCTCGCGGACGATGACTTTATTTCACTGCCAAGCGTCGTTGCCGAGGGAAGAAGGTCTATAAATAACATTCAGCGAAGCGCGTCGCTGTTTATCGTAAAAACAATTTATTCTTTTAT
>JAHLBL010000364.1 GCA_020625635.1 bacterium | reverse complement strand
CAGTAGGCTCTATTTGTTACCCCAACTTTTATTATAGAGCCACCAAAATACAATTAAGGGAGAGCTTCGGCTCTCCCTTTTTTACGCGCAGTCTTATAGGGAAAACGGAAAAAACGAGGGTGGCTATGCAGAGTTCTTTATATTTATATAAATAACTATAGTTTTCCGTATGAAAAAGGATAGAGAAGCTTTACATTTACCCTATCAAAATCCCCTAATTCCCTAAAACAGCAGGTCTCACTGTTACAACAGTCTGTTATCATTGTGCGTGTTTCTACGAGCATAATTAAACAGTCTATCATATATCAAAAAAGCTGCCCCGAAGGACAGCTTTTTCTTTATGAAATATTAATTATACGAGCTCGATGATTGCCATCTCAGCTGCGTCGCCGCGGCGGGGACCGATCTTAGTGATTCTGGTGTATCCGCCGTTGCGGTCCTTATACTTGGGACCGATTTCGTCGAAGAGCTTCTTAACTACATCCTCTTTTGTAACGAACTTCAATACAAGACGCTTGTTAGCGAGGGTGTTGTCCTTTGATATAGTAATCATTTTCTCTGCCATAGCGCTTACTTCTTTGGCACGAGTAACGGTTGTCTCGATTTTACCTTTTTCCAAAAGGAAGGTTACCATTGCGCGGAGCATAGCAGTACGCTGGGCAGTGGTTCTTCCGAGTTTTCTGGTACCTGGCATTGTAATTCACTCCTTTTCATTTATTGAATCTCCCGCGGTGGAGAGAGTGTGAAGAGCGTCGCTCTTCAAAAAGGATTTATTCGTCTTCCTTCTTAAGGCTGAAGCCGAGGGACTCGAGCTTGAACTCAACTTCCTCAAGCGACTTACGGCCAAGGTTACGAACCTTCATCATATCCTCTGTAGTTCTGTTGGTGAGGTCCTCAACAGTGTTGATACCCGCACGCTTG
>JAHLBL010000363.1 GCA_020625635.1 bacterium | reverse complement strand
GGCGACAGAGGTAGAGACGCTCTCGACGAGGTTTACGCCTGTGTTTTTGACGCCGAGGACGCTCTTGTCCGTTACAACTTCGTCAGCGGAACGCACGCGCTCACGGTCGCGCTCTTCGGCGTTCTGAGACCGAACGATAAGATGCTCAGCGTTACAGGCACTCCCTACGACACGCTCAGAAGCGCCATCGGAATCGAGGGCAATTACCCGGGCTCGCTTACAGATTTCGGCGTAAAATATTCCGAGGTTGCGCTTAAAGCCGACGGAACTGTTGATTATGAGGGTATCAGGGCTGTGCTCGACGATACATATAAGATGGTCTACATCCAGCGCTCGCGCGGTTACAGCACGCGTCCGACGCTCACGATCGACGACATAGAGAAAATTGTAAAAACCGTCAGGGAGATTTCCCCCGACGTGATTATTATGCTCGACAACTGCTACGGCGAGTTCGTCGAGAAAAAGCAGCCGCTTTCCGTCGGCGTTGACCTGATGGCAGGCTCGTTTATCAAGAACCCCGGCGGCGGTATCTCACCAACGGGTGGCTATATCGCGGGCAGAAGCGACCTCGTTGAGATGTGCTCCTACCGTCTTACAACACCCGGTACGGGTAAGGAGATCGGCGCTACTCTCGGTGTTAACCGTGAGCTCTTTCTCGGCGCTTATCACGCGCCGCACGCTACGGGCGAAGCTCTCAAGACCGCTGTTTTCGCCTCGGCGCTTTTCACCGTGCTCGGCTACGACGTTTCCCCGAAGTACGACGAAAAGAGGGGAGATATAATCCAGCTTATTATGCTCGGTACTCCCGAGAAGCTTGAGGACTTCTGTGTCGGGATTCAGCACGCGTCCGCGGTGGACAGCTTTGTAACTCCTTATCCCGACGATATGCCCGGCTACGAGGATAAGGTCATTATGGCGGCGGGA
>JAHLBL010000362.1 GCA_020625635.1 bacterium | reverse complement strand
GCGTTTTGGATAAACTCAGTAATCAGCTCCGCGTTGCCTTTGGCAAGGCTTTTGATGGAACCGTTTACATAATTCTGTCCGCGTCTGGAATAGTAGATGATTAAGTTTTTCATATTGTCCTCCTTTAATATGTCGAAGCTACGCTTCGTGTGATTTTCCATGTATTATCTGTCTTTTTTAAACTGCATTTTTGCTGTAAGTGCCAGTAGTTTTTACCGCCGCCGAATACTGCCGCCTGCACATAGGATTGTCCTGTGATGGCAGCGTTATCGCCGTTGATTGCCACCGGCATATTTTCGTGAACGGCAGAGTAATAATTTAGTGTGCCATCAAGAACGGCTGTGATGAATTCCTCTTTATTCTGGCGCATACCCGTCATATGGACGAGGACAAAGCTGTCGTCGAGGACTTCTTCAAGTCCCTTTCTGTCCTTTGCAATCATTGCAGTGTACATAGCCTTGTAGCAGTCTTGAATATGCGATTTTTCATTCATATATTTTTACTCTCCGGGTCTGAGCGGCCCATAGAAGTAACTCGCCGTTGCTCCGCCGTCAATCAGAAAGTCCGAACCTGTGATAAATGCGCCTCGGCTGTCGAGCATAACCTCGGCAAGGGTTGCGACCTCGTCAGCCGTACCCGGTCTGCCTGCCGGACATTTTGCAAACATATTCTTGTAGAAATCGCCGCGGATTCCGTTAAACTCGTCAAGTGCCAGCGGCGTTACGATTATACCGGGCGATATCGAATTCACTCTCGCACCGCGCTCGCCCCAACGAACTGCCTCATACATCACACGCTTGACGTTACAGCGCTTGGCGAGCTGATAGGCGTGGAGCGTGTCGCGGATATTTTCGGGCTGTAAAACCGGAAGATTGAGCAATTCCTCCGTGGGAGTTGTCGCAAGCTGTTCGTCGATCTCTGCGCCGAGGGCAGGCATACGGTG
>JAHLBL010000361.1 GCA_020625635.1 bacterium | reverse complement strand
TTGAAACGACGGCACTGTTCAGTTTGCTCCGTCGCTACTGTTCATTCAGAGCGGCCGAGGTGTTCAGTTTGGGACGACATATTCAATATCATGTATCTCGACCATAAACACACGGTCGCAGATTTGACTGTAATCCAAAGGTTCACAGTCTGATAGTCTGCCTCTCGAAGGGTCAAGAAAGCTGATTATTGCGGTGTTATCCAAAGGTTTTCCTGCAATGAGCTTTTCGGCGTCATTTCTTGAAATGATTTCGATTCTATTCGTCATGTACCTGCTCCTTACGGTATTTTTTGTTATTATACCGTAAAAACCAGCGAAATACAAACGCTCTTTCCGAGTGCTATATTTTGTTACATTGTCCTTGTTATAGATAATATATTTAATTCAGTTGACATTCTTTATCAACTCAATTAAGCATATTATATGTGCTGTTAGTGCTGAACTTATTTTTTTTGCTCATTTTTTGCTCATTATTACAGTTTAACAATGAGTAACGAAGTGATACGAACTGGGATGGCAAGGGTTCTTGTTTTGGTGAGTTTGATACGTTTTGACACGACTTGAAAAAAATACTTTATAATTCAAGTCCCGTCGCTCGCACCAAAGTAAGAGGGAGTACCGACAAGGTGCTCCCTCTTACTTTCGTACAAATAATGTAAGAGTGACGGGACTTGAGCACGTCGCTCATCAATCAAAATTATAATTCAGGGCTTGACAGCCCCATTTATGTTTGATAAAATATATTTGTATCAAATATAAATGGAGGGAACGATTATGGATGATAACTATCGTGAGTCGATGAAGCTCGCCAATCAGCTGTGTTTTCCGCTCTATGCCGCCGCAAGGAATGTGACCGCTCTTTATACGCCGTGGCTGAAGCCGCTGGGGCTGACATATACGCAGTACATCGTCTTTCTTGTCCTGTGGGAAAAGGACGGCGTTTCTGT
>JAHLBL010000360.1 GCA_020625635.1 bacterium | reverse complement strand
GGATAATCAACGCTATCCTCGCTGTAACAGCCAAAATCCTTATACTCGATTTTCTTTTCGTCAAGATACTTCATAATGGCGGTTTTAAGGTTGATTCCGCCGTGGTCACATCCAAGAGCTATCATTTACTGTTCTCCAATCTTTTCTTTAGTTCACGCTCCGCCTGAGGCAGCCTGAGATACACAGGCATAAGCTCCGCGGCGGTGATAAGCGGTTTGTTCTCCGCGGCGAAGCATACGCCGACCGCGTTCTGAAAGCGGATATTCTCGGGAGCAAGCTCAATATTGCCGATAATTTCCTTAAAGGAATTATAACAAAGCTGTGCTCCGTCACCGACGAGAACAAGCCTGTCGGTGTACGATTTCAACTCCTCGGCTAAGCCGTCGATCGAGAGCGCTCTGTCGTCGCAAAGCCTCTCGACCGCGCCGTCCCTGATCCTGAAAAGCGCGTTGTAAACCTGACTGCACCTTGCGTCCATAACGCATACCGCGACACAGTCCTCACAGAGCAGGTTGTACGCCATAGCCTCGAGAGTTGAGACGGAAACGCAGGGCTTCTCCAGCGCTGAAGCCATACCCTTTACGGCGGCGACGCCGATCCTCACTCCCGTAAATGAACCGGGACCCGCGGAAACGGCGAACGCGTCAACGCTTTCTACGGGAGTATTCGTGTTTTTCAGCACAGCGTCGATCATCGGCACAAGCGTCTGGCTGTGGGTAAGCGCCGTGTTGATAAAGAAGCTGCCCGTTATCTTGCCGTCCTCGCACAGCGCGGCAGAGCACGCCTTGGCGGACGAGTCAACAGAAAGTATTTTCAATTAAACACCCTCTACCTTAATAATTCTTTCGTTCTCGTTGTCGGTCTTTTCAATTACAACTCTGATTACGTTGTCGGGCAGAGCTCCCTCGATGTTCTCGCTCCACTCGATGACGATAACGCCGTTGTCGATGTAGTC
>JAHLBL010000036.1 GCA_020625635.1 bacterium | reverse complement strand
TATTTAAGCTGCGGCGTTCTGCACAGCACCATTGTGGCGCGAAGTTTCCTGTCGTAACGCTCCCATACAAGGTCGTCGCAGGAGGGGTTTCCCGTCTTGGCGAAATCAGCCCAGATGTTCATTATCCTCTCGGACAGAACCTTGTCGGCGGGCTTTCCCGTATAAATAGTCTCGTTCGTGTTTCCGAAAACATAAGCCAGCTCAACCGCGTGGCAGGCTCCTCTGAACGCGATAGCCGAGGGCTCGCTCCAGTAATACATATAGGCGTTTCCGCCGTTGTCGGCGTGAAGCTGTGCCTGCTCGATCGCGGGCAGGCGGAACATGACCTCGTTGTAGAACTCTGCTATCCGCCACATACTGTGACCGTTCATACCCGAAAGGAATTCTTTTACGATTTTCCTGTCCTCGCCCGAAATGTGCTTCAGATCGTTCTCGAACTTAACGGGGATCCCGAATCTGAACGGAAGTATTCCGCCGAGCTCGCCGATCCAGTAGTTGAGCTCGTGGGAGTTTGTGCCGATAAGAATATCAACATCCTTCGTCGCGCCGAATTTATAGGGCGCGTAAGGATCGAGAGGTATCAGCCTTCCGTCACGCTGCGGAAAGTTGTTGTCGAGGTCGAGCCGCTTGTTGAGCGCGATTATTTCAGCCTCGCTCAGTCTCATAAGGTCGTCGACGCTGTGAGCGCGCGCCCCCCTGAACAGCTTGCGCGTGTAGTCGAGGCACTCCTCCTTGGAAAAGGTCAACGCGACCGAGCCGCTCTGGGCTATGACGCGGTTAAAAAGTCCCTTTGCCTCGGGGATGATCGGCAGCACGGACACGCTGCCTCCGCCCGCGGACTCGCCGAAAATCGTGACGTTGTCGGGGTTTCCGCCGAAGTGCGAAATATTCTTTTTCACCCATCTCAGCGCTTCAAGCTGGTCGAGTATACCGAGGTTCGGAGCGTCGGGGAACCTCTCCCCTCCCTCGACCTCGCTGAAATCGACAAAGCCGAGCAGTCCTACTCTGTAGCCCACCGTCACCATAATTATGTCGGGGTGAGCCTTAACAAAATTGTGACCGTTGTAAAGCGGATCGGCAGTTCCTCCCCAGCCGTATGAGCCGCCGTGAAAGAACACCATGACCGTCTTGTTTTCGGTTGAAAGGTCAGCCCATATATTGAGATAAAGACAGTCCTCGCCCTGCTTGTAGTATGAGGCGCGCTCGCTGTCGATCTCGGTCTGTATCGGAGTTTTTCCGTTGTAGAACGCTTCATAGACCTTGTCGCTGTCGCCGATCGGCTCCGCTCTTTTCCACCTGCGCCTGCCTGTCGGCTGTTTTGCGTACGGAACTCCGCGGAATTCGGTAATTCCGTCGTTCGTCTTTCCGACGAAGGTTCCGCAGGAGCAGGTGACGGAGGAGGAAGCGTCGTAAGAACCCGTTATCTCGTGATTGATACCGAAGGACAGGCGTATCACTGATTTAGGAGTGCTCATCGTTTTCTCCTGAAAATACTCTTTACTGTGCTGAAGAAGCGTTTCTTGTCCGAGAGCTGTTTCCTCAGCTCGTCAATCGTCACATCCTGCTGACTGTTCAGTGAAGCAAGCGTCTGCGCGGTCGCGACGAATATATCCTTAAAGTGATTCATACTCGAATCGTCATAGCGGCTGGCGGCGTAGTCTATCATAAGCACAAGACCGTCGGCGCCGTCGAGGATCTCCATATCGAGGATAGTCTGGGAAGCCGCCTGATTCTGGCGTATCTCTATCGTCTCGACGCTCATATCCTCGAGTCCGCCCATATCGCGGATATCCTGCTGATACAGGAGGTAAGCCGTATCTCCGCTGACTACTTCTCTGTCCATCTCGACATACGGATAACAGCTGTGCTCGATACCCTTCTGAACCTGCTCGCGGACGCTGTGGAACGCCTCGCGCAGCGTCATATTCTTTGTGAAGCGAAGTCCGACGGGCAGATCGCGGAACAGAAGTCCCACAGAGGACATACTCAGCATATCCTCGCGTCCGTTGTAGATCCACGAAAGCTTGATGTTGTCCTTGTTGTTGTAAACGGATATCGCGAGCGCGGCAACAGTGATAAAAAACTCGTTGCGGCTTACGCGGTACTGCTTTTCCATAGCCTTCATCTGGACCTGCTCTACACCGATGGGAGCGAAAATCTCGCCCATCTCGTTCTCGCGGGACTCGTGATCGGTCGCGGGATAGCACGACCAGTCTACGCCGTCGTAGGTCTCCTCGAAGTACTTTTTGCTCTCCTCGTACACGCGGGTTTTCATTTCGTCCTCGCGGTTTTTGAGCATAAGGTAATAGTAATCGGGATCGGGCATCATACCCATATAAAGCTTGCCGACGTTGCCCATAAAGAGCTTGAGCGACGTGCCGTCGAACAGCGTGTGGTGAACGTCAAAGAATATGTAGCCGTTCTTCTCGGTCTCGAACACACGGCAGCGGTAAAGGCTTCCGCCGATGATCTTGAACGGCTGTACAAGCGTATCCTTTATGCAGTCGAACTCAAACTCGCTTATCTTCTCGACGTGAAGCTCACGCAGTGTTTCGGGCGAATAGCGCTGAACGATATCGCCGTCATCGTTGAAGCGGAAGGTGGTGAGGATAGCGGGATGGTGCTTGATCGCGGTCTGCATCGCCTCGGCGAGCTTCTCCAAATCAAACATTTCCTTATCGACCTTCATCATCGAGAACAGATTGTACATGGTCGACTTAGGCGTGTAGAGCTGATAATCGACCATATAAAGTTGCTCTGTCGTCAGCGGATGGTCGTATTTCATCGCGCGGGCGTTCTTGATTTCGGGAGCTTCCCCGTCGTCCGCCGCATGCTTTTCCGAATAGAGCTGAGCGATTTTCGCGGGAGTTCTGCCGCGGAAGATCTCGCCCGCGTTAAGCGCGGGAAGTCCGCTCTGGACAATAAGCTGTATTGAGGTGAGCGAGTCTCCGCCGAGTGCGTAAAAGTCGTCGTTGATTCCTACCTGTTCGAGCTTGAGCACGGTCTCCATAGCGGTACAGAGCCTCTGCTCCGTTTCGTTTGTCGGAGCGGCGTACTCGCTGCGGAAGCTCGATTTATCCGGCTCGGGAAGAGCCTTTCTGTCCATCTTTCCGTTCGGTTTGAGCGGAACCTCGTCTATCTTTATGTAGTAGGCGGGGATCATATAGTACGGCAGTCGCTTGGAAAGCTCCTCGCGCATTCTGTCGGCGTCAACATCGACGTCGGCGGTATAGTAGGCGCAGAGATAGCTCTTGTCCCCGTTCTCGAAGCCCTTCGCCGCCGCCCAGTCGATGCCGAGCACCTGCTTCACCGAAGCCTCGATCTCGGCTGGCTCAATGCGGTTGCCGTTTATTTTGATCATATCGTTGGAACGTCCGAGCAGAACATAGTCGCCGTTCTCATTTTTGAGCGCGAGGTCTCCCGTGTGATAAACGCCGTCGACGAACGCCTTCGCGGTTTCCTCGGGGAGGTTTATATAACCGCGCACGAAGGGATTCTCAAAGCAGAGCTCGCCCGTCTCGCCGTCCTCGACCTCGTTGCCGTCCTCGTCGATAAGAGTGATTTTGGTTTCAATACCCGGCTTGCCGATGGGGCAGGTATCGTACGCCTTGTCGATTTTAAAAACGCCGACCGCGAAGCCGCTTTCGGAAGCGGCGTATATATTGATCAAATCGAGATTTTTATTGTAGAGGTTATTGGCGGGCTCGCTGCCGACAAAAAGCATTTTAAGGAAGGGTCCCGTCTGGTTTCCGAGCATACGCACGTAAGACGGCGTAAGGAAGGTGACGGAGATACGCTTTTCGATAAAGAACTTTTTAAGCGAAAGCGGATTCTTTATCGTGGCGTAGCCTACGACAAACATCTTCGCGCCGCACATACTGAGAAGCTCCAGCGTCACCATTACCGACGCGACAAAGTTCAACGGCGCGAGCAGCGCTACTCTCTCCTTGCCCGTGAACGGGTTTTTGCCGTCTATTCTTATGGACTCATGAGCCCGTGTGAGGTTTCCGTACTCGTGGAGCACGCCCTTCGGGTTGCCTGTTGTGCCCGAGGTGTAAATCGCGTATGCGGCGTCGTGCTCTCCTACCTGCTCGTGTCCCGCGAGCGGATCAACGGACATTATCTCATCCCAGTTTCCGCCGTGGAGCTCGAGCTTACAGCCGCAGTCGCGGCGTATGTAGTCGATTCTCTCGGGAGCGTAGGTGTCCTCGACAAGCGCCCACGCGGCGCCTGCCTTCCAGATACCGACCATCGCGATGATCGGCAGGATACCGCGCGGCAGGTTGATAAGCACAAAATCCTCTTTGCCTACGCCGTTAGCCTTGAGATAGGCGTAAACGCGTCCGCTCATATCGTCGAGCTTGGAGTAAGTGATACCCTTGGTGTGAGTTTCGTCGAACAGCACCGACGCGTTCGGCTTTTCGCGGGTATACTGCTCCAGCATTTCAATGATAGTCATTACGCGCCTCACTCTATAGTGAGAATATCACAGAAGCCCGTGACCTCAAAAATATCGTTCACAGTTTCGTTAACGCCCGTGATTTTCATAGAACCCTGTTTGTTCATCGTTTTCTGAAGCAGCAGAAGGACGCGCAGTCCCGCCGAGGAAATATAGTTGAGCTTCGAGAAGTCAATCGTCAGCTCCGTAACTCCGTCGAGCTCCGACATAACTTCGCTCTCAAACTCAGGCGATGTAACAGTGTCTACTCTGCCTTCAACGCTCACTGCAAGTGAGCTTCCGTTCTTTTTATTTGTTACAGTCATACTTGTCTCCTTTATTTATCGCCTCTCGGGCAAAAATTTATACATATTCATAATAACATTTTTCTCCGATATAATCAATAAGAAAAAAAGAGAGAGCAGTAAGCTCTCTCAAAAAATTTTATTTGTAAATCAGTCCTCGCTTACGTAGAAGGGGTCTACGCCCTCGGCAGCCTTTCTTGCGAAGGGAACGGAGTACGGCATCATCGAAAGCTGATAGCCGCTGAGATGAGGCGACGCAGCCGCTGAAATGCCCTTGAAAATCTCCTCCATCTTCTCGCCGTCGAAGTCAACGATAACGAGGTAGCTCTGCTTCTCGTCGCTCTCGCGCTTGAACATTCTGAGATACGCCTCGTTTACGTCGTCGCGCTCCTGAAGGAAGTTGATGATAGCCGCCATCATATCAATGGGATACTCGTCGGGCTCGGGATCGCCGAGCTGAACCTTTTCGTCAGCGGAGATAGTCTGCTGCTGAAGTCCCTGATTCTCGCGGTAGTCCTTCTGCTGCTTGAGGTTCATCACCATCTGCTTGGGGAAGGCTACGGAACGGCCGAACGGGTTGATTACAAAGCCCTTGACCTCGCTGCCGGGGTCGGAGAGGACCTGAGCGTATCCGTCAAAGTTCATTATGATATCCTGCTTGCCCTCGGAGGGAGCCCACTTTTTCTTCTCGTCAGCGTCGGTAAAGGCAGGGAAAAACTTCTCGCCGTTCTGGTTCTCGATAAGCTGGAACTGGATCTGTGTTTCCTGCTGCATAACAGTGCCGCCGTGGCTGTCTGTCTTTGCGACGTTTCTCGGCTCGGAAACTCTGCCGGGGGTGATGAACTGAGCCGCCATAACACAGTCGATCATATGATTGACGTTATCGGGGCAGTTATCCTCCTGCATTTTGATAATAGCCTCCAGAAGCTCGGGGTTCTTGATGGGCTTCTGGTTGCCGTTGTTATTTTTTTTCATATATTCCTCCTAAAAAGTCGAATACTTTTTTTCTGCTGTCATAACGATATCGGACTGAAAGTAAACGTAGGTCTGGTCGACGATCAGCTTGCTCCTGCCGTAGTCGATGACGAAGATTTTTCCGCTGTCTGTCGATTCCTTGGAAACGACCTTAAGCGGACTGCGGCGGAACTCGTCCTCGTCGAGGGCGTACTCCCTCATAAAGCTTTCCGCGCTGAGCGACACCGAGGAATAGCCGACGAACGGGCTGAGCTCGGCGCTGTCAATAAGGTAATACTGCTTTTTCAAAAGCTTGATTCCGATATCTATATTCACAAGCGAGCGTATGTACTGCGCCGAGTCGCCGAGGAACATTCCCGTCTTGAAATACCCCACGGACACAGTAAGGTCGGAGCGCACCGCGACAGGCATGGCAAGACCGTTCGACGCCGAAAGCCCGCTGTTGATGTCCACGCTGACGACATAAGCGCCGCTTCTGTTTATACCCTCGATAAGGGCGATCATATCCTCTCTCAGCTCACCCGAGAAGCCTGTCCCGAGTATACAGTCGACAAGGATATCGTATTCCTCAAAGTCGGTGTATTCGTCGCAGAAGCACTCCGCCACGCCCTTTTTCCGACACTGATTGTAATAGTACGAGCCGTCCTCAGAGAGCCTTTCGCTCACTCTCAGCAGCACGGGCAGAAAGCCCTTGTCGGCAAGTATCTCAGCCAGCGCGTAGCCATCGCCGCCGTTGTTGCCGCTGCCGCAGACGATCCCGATTCTGCCGTTCCAGCCCGTGCTCTCAAACACGCCCTGCGCCGCGCGCCTCATCAGCTCGCGTCCGCTGACGGAAGTGTTGATGGTGAACTCGTCGCTTTCACGCATATTTTTAACGGTAATTACATTTTCCATATATTATTTCTTTTTCTTTCCGAAAAGTTTTCGGCGCACTCCTCCGAGGAAGCCGCGCACTCCGTACCATTTACGGATAACGCATAGCATAAGCCGTCTGCGTCCCAGAGAACGACACCAGAAACGCACATATCTCCTGTAGGACCTATCTCTAACGGTGTGCTTTTTTTTGCCCTTGTACCAGCTGTCGAGCACCCCGACTATCATATCCTCGGTCACGCCGTGCTCCAGAACCCACTGATTGTCCCCGCAGCAGACATAGCCGTCCGCGTCGGTATCGAGCACGCGGTGCATAACATACGTGCCGTCGGCGCGCTTGTAAACGGGAACGTCATACTTTTTAAGCGGGAATTCGGGCTTCACCACATAAACGTCACAGCCCTCGCGGAGAAGCGGGAACATACTCATTCCCTTCGGCTTAAAGGCGTGGAAGCCGCGCTCGCGGACAACCTCTTCGATTGTTTTAGGCATCGAGAAGTCCCGCTTTACTCAGGTTCGCTATAAAAGCTTCGGCGTCGCTGCGCGCGAGCTCTTCGCTAACCTCGTACTTATCAACAACCGCCTTTACGATTGAGTCGAGGTCGGTTTCTTCGGCGAGAAGTCCGTAGATAAACTCACCGACGTCGTTCAGGGTTATGAGGCGGTTAAAGTCCTCGCTGCCCTCGCCCACCGCGACAACTATATACTCGTCGCCGAACTTGCGCAGCATAAAACCGTCTTTTCTCTTCATTATTCTTCCTCCGTTGAGCCGAAGATGCCGTTATACGCGACAACCGCGGCGTCATCGTTCATATTTACACGCAGATCAAAGCACTTTACCTGTGTCAGAAAGCCGTCGAGCAGCTCCAGCAGATTGCTCATAAGCTCGGGCTCTCTGGGGCGTACGGTCTGGTTCAGGGCTCTGGCTATTACCTGCGGAGTATCGATCGCGCCAATGTAGTTCTCCTCCGCGCGCGACAAAAAGCACAGCGCGTAAGCGGGAACGCTGATATTCGCGCCTAAGCTCTCCTTACCCTGCCACGGCGTGCCGAAGACGCGGTACTCGCCGTCTATTCGGCGGATAATCGGCTTATCGTCGTTGATGACCGTCACCCTGTCGCCGAAGTTCTTCAGCCAGAGATTGCGGTGCGTGCTTTTTCCCGTTCCGCTTCGAGCCGTGAACATAATCGCCTTGCCGTCGACTTCGATCGAGGAGCAGTGGAAAAAGAACGCGTTGTAGCGTTCCATCACAATGTAGATGTATTTCCTGTACAGTGCCGTGCTCTCATAGCCCGCGCTGCTCAGGGCATGCGGAGAAAGTTCTTTCTCACGAGCGATATCTTCGTCCGTAGCCTCGATATGAAACTCGGGCTCAACGTCATCGTCGGTGAGATAGTCCTTCATAATCTCATAAGCGTAGCGATAGCGGATATCGGCTGTGAACACGATATCCGCAATCCTGAATTTAAATATCATGGCTGAATGATCTTGTGGTACCAGCCTTCTTCATCGGTTTCGGGCTGGGTTTCGGCTTCTGTTTCCGTTACGGGGAGCTCGTTAATGAGCGCCGCGACTTTCATCTGAATAAGAGTTACGTCACGGACGTTGACTTTATTGTCGAGGTTTACGTCTGCAACCGTATCGTAATTCTCAACAACCTCAACAGGCATATCCAGAATCTTTTTCTGAACCTTTGTTGCGTCGTTGATGTCTACAGTGCCGTTTCCGTCAACATCGCCGTATACAATCGTATCAGCGGACGCGGACATTGCTGAGACCGCGATTACGGGTACGAGCATCATTGCCGATGCCAGTGCTAATATTCTCTTTTTAAAGGTCATTGAAATCTACCTCCACATTGTCTCTCGGAACGTTGTCAGACGCATCCGAGGAAGTATTTGAGCTTGTTGTTGATGAAGATGTTTTTGATGAGTTTGTTTTTGATGAAGTCGTCTTTGACGAAGATGTCTTTGATGACTTTTTATCCTTTTGGGAGTTAGAGGAGCTTTTGTCGGACTTTGTCGATGAGGATTTTGTCTTTGACGAGGTAGTTCCCGAAGACTTATCGTCCGAAGCCGACGAAGTTATTTTCGAAGTCTTGTCCGACTTTGATTCAGTGTCCGATTTTGATTTGGAATCTGACTTTGAGGTTTTTTCCGACTTTGATTCAGCGTCCGCCTTTGAGGTTTCGTCATCCTTGACAGCGCTGTCGTCGGAGTCCTCGACCTTCGCGTTTTCTCCGCCCTTTTCCTGAGCCGCGGAGCTGCTCTCGTTGTTCTGAGAGCCGCAGGACGGTACAAAAGCGATAAGCATTGCGGCTGCTATTGCCGCGCATAATAATTTTTTAAGTTTCATATATACATCACCACTTTGATAATACTACATTATAGAAGAAAAATCAAGAATTATTTTGTGGAAATTAAATGAAATATGAGGAGAGTATATAGACACTCTCCCCAATATCTAACCGAATTTAATAAATCTGTCGAGCGAAAGCCCCGTATAGAACGCTACGCCGAGCAGCACGAGTATAATCACAAACGCGCCGATCGATACGATAAACCCCGCTGCCGCGAGGAAATCGAGCCCGTAGCGCTTGCGGTGAACAGAGTACAGAACAAAAGCCGTAAGCATAAGCACAGCGCCTGTTACAAGGAACCACGGACCGTACTCCTTCATCTCTATATGTCTGCCGTACAAATCGAACTTCGCGCTGCTGTACGACAGGAAAATCAGCAGGAAGTCAACCAGCCCCAGTGCCGAGATAACAAAAGCCGTAATCGGCTGTTTCAGCCGCTCGTAAACATAGTCCTCACTGTAAAAATCCGTAAAGCCGTCGTCGTAGTCCGCGCGCGGACGCGGGGTGCTGTGGGAATATATATTTCTCTCTTTAAAATACATACGTGTTCTGCCGTTATCGGGCTGAGGCGCTGCTTTTGCGTACGAATCGGAGCGGGCAGGCACAGCCGCCTTTGTCCTTACCGCGTCACACGGAGAAACGCTATCCTGAGACGCTCCGCATTTCATACAGAACTTCCACTCGCCCGCGACATAGCTTCCGCATTTTTCGCAATACATTTTATCAGCCTCCCGTTTTAAGCTAAGTGGATTATATTACTTTTGCGGATCATTTTCAACCTTATCGACATTTTATGACGGGAAAATGTAATTTTCGGAAAGCTTCTTCCGATAAAACAGGGCGGCTCGTTCAGTCCGAGCCGCCCGGAAAATATTTACTTACTGACCGAACTCAAGGTCGTTAAAGGTCTTGTCAAGAAGGTCGCAGGACTCCTTGAACTGTCTGAGCTCTTTGTTCATCATCGTAAGCTCTATGCGTCTTACCGCGCCCTCCCTGTTGACGACACACGGATTGCCGACGTAAACCTTCTCGATTCCGTAGGCTCCGCAAAGGCGAGCGCTGATGGTGAGTATTGAATTCTCGTCCTGCAGGATCGCTCTCGCTACCCTGCAGATAGCCATACCGATTCCGTAGTAGGTAGCGCCCTTAGCCTCGATGATCTCGTAGGCAGCGTGGCGGACGTTCTCCTCGATCTTGTCGAGGTCCTCCATCCTGAACTTGGGATTATCCATAAGCTCGTCGCGGATAGGCTTGGGACCTATGGTGACCTGCGACCACGGAACGAACTCGCTGTCGCCGTGCTCGCCGATAACGTATCCGTGTATATTTCTGGGGTCTATGTCAAAGTAATCGCCGAGCAGATACCTCATTCTCGCAGTGTCGAGCGTTGTGCCCGTGCCGATTACCTTGCTGTTGGAAAAGCCTGAAAGCTTGCGGGTGATTCGCGTCATGATGTCGACGGGGTTAGTCGCTACGAGGAATATACCGTCAAAGCCGCTCTCCACAACAGGATTTACAATCGTCTTGAAAATCTCCAGATTGCGCTGCAAAAGCTGGAGACGCGTCTCGCCCGGCTTCTGTCCTACGCCCGCGCAGATAACAACGATATCGGCGTCGCCGCAGTCGGCGTATGTGCCCGCGTAAATCTTCATACTTGTTTTTGAGAACGCAAGTCCGTGGTTAAGGTCCTGGGCCTCACCTCTGGCGCGTTTCTCGTTGATGTCACACAGCACCAGCTCGTCACAGAGATTCTGGTTAAGCGCCGCGTACGCAAAGCTCATTCCAACCATTCCCGTGCCTACAAGTACAATCTTCTTCATAACAATCCTCCTGTTGTTTTTTGAAAACGCTGATCGATTCGGGCGCTCATGCCGCGCCGTCAGACGAAAAATATATAAACAGCGGTTCCTTACGTATAGCTTAACATAACGGCACAATAAAGTAAAGAGAGAAAAACGGTGTTTTTTGTACTTTTTATGCGTGTTTTTTACTCTTTGTCTCCGTGTATGCAGGAAAAAACAGCGCGACTTTCATTTTGCGCCGTACAGCCGAAGAGGAAAAAGACGGGAAGATTTGCGGAATAATTAGGTTAGTCGTGACAAACACTACCATTCTTACATTAATATTGCGAAAGCAGGCGGTAAAATTATGCAAAATCAGTCTTGCAAATATTCATAGTATAGAGTATAATATTATAAATTTTGTAATACAGGGGGTCAGTAAATGGACAACAAAAAGGTTGACCTGTCGCTGATTGACGGCGTTCTTAACGAGTACGCCTCCGTCAAGGGCAGTCTTATCACCATTTTACAGAACACACAGGATATATACGGATATCTTCCGCGCGAGGCTATCGAGCTGATTTCGGAGAGAACGGGCATCGCGACCTCTGAGATCATGGGCGTAGGCACGTTCTACACCCAGTTCCGCTTTGAGCCCGTCGGCAAGTACCTGATTATGCTCTGTCAGGGCACAGCGTGCCACGTCAATTCCTCCGAATTGATTTTACAGACAATACGCGACGAGCTCGGCATCGAGGACGGTCAGACCACAGAGGACGGTCTCTTCTCGCTTAAATGCGTAGCTTGTCTCGGCTGCTGCTCACTCTCTCCCGTTATGATGATTAACGAGGACACCTACGGCAGCCTTACACCCGACAAGACCAAAAAGATTCTTAAAGAGTTAAGGGAGGCAGCGCAGTGAGAATAGTTATCGGACAGGGCTCCTGCGGTATCGCCGCGGGCGCCGAAAA
>JAHLBL010000359.1 GCA_020625635.1 bacterium | reverse complement strand
AATTTCGGCGCGGGCGGCGGAAGTCCGTTCGGTCAGGATATGGATATCGGAGATATCTTCAACAGCTTCTTCGGCGGTTTCGGAGGCTTCGGCGGCAACCGCCGTCAGAACCCCAACGCTCCCCGACGCGGCAACGACGTGGAAACTCAGGTTACGATCACCTTTGAGGAAGCGGCGAAGGGCTGCAAAAAAACGATTACTTACAACAATGTTGTCACCTGCTCGGACTGTCACGGCACAGGCGCACAGAAGGGTACTCAGGCAAAAACCTGCTCCGCATGCTCGGGAACAGGCCGCGTAACCGTAAGCCAGCGTTCGCCGTTCGGCGTTGTCCAGACACAGCGCGCGTGCGACGCGTGCCGCGGAAAAGGCAGGATCATAGAGCAGCCGTGTAAAAAGTGCTCGGGCTCGGGACGCGTGCGCGAGACCAAAAAGGTCGACGTCACAATTCCCGCGGGCATTTCAAACGAGCAGATCCTCAACGTCGGCGGTCACGGCAACAGCGGTATCAACGGCGGTCCCGCGGGCGACCTGCACGTTTATGTGCGCGTTAAGCCGCACGATATATTCGAGCGCAGAGGCGACGACGTATGGTGCGAGATGCCGATTACTGTCACACAGGCTATCCTCGGCAGCGAGGTAACTGTTCCGACGCTCGACGGCAAGGTGAGCTACAGCGTTCACGAGGGCACTCAGCCCGGCGATGTGTTCAAGCTCAAGGGCAAGGGTATCCCTCACCTCGGCGGCAGAGGCAGAGGCGACCAGTACGTAAGAATGAATATAGAGATCCCCAAATCCCTCAGCTCAAAACAGAAGGAAGAGGTAAAGAAGCTCAGTTCGCTTTTCAGCGACAAGAACTTCGCTAAACAGAAGAGCTTCCGCGAAAAGCTGAAGAAACTGTTTGGGGACTGATAAATAAAAACCGCGAGGCTGTCTTTCGACAGCCTCGTTTCTTCGTTT
>JAHLBL010000358.1 GCA_020625635.1 bacterium | reverse complement strand
TGTGTGACCGTTTTCCCGCCGTTGGGTTCAGTCCGCTTTTTCGTTTTAAACCGATTTCACAAGCGAGAACTATCTTATCTGAAGATGTCTATATGTCGCCCGCACCAGTTTGAGTGTTCATAACGGATTGATGTTATGGACACTCTTTCTTTTTCGGTCTGTATTACGGAATTTGCCATACAAATTCCCTGCTTGCTATAACATAAGACAGTTTACTGTAACATAAGACAGTTTAAAGACTTGACAGTAAATCATATTCTTTATACAATAGTTTTAAAGCGAAATCTTCGAGGTGAATGCAGTGAAAAATAATAAAACATTCTTTTCTGTTTTAATTGCGATATTATTTATCTTTATGTGTCCGATAACAGCGTACGCAAATTCGTCATGGCATTGGGTTTCTTCAAAACGTCCGCTTGATCTGTTGCCTATCGTAATAATCTTGACGCTGATAATAGAGATTGTATCCATCAACTATTTGGCAAAAGTTAAAGACTTAAAACGTGTAATACCTGTCGTTTCACTGGCAAATTTGGCTTCGTTTTTGGTTCCGTATATATGGCTTGGGATTGCTCCTGATAACGTTTATTCTTATTATACTTCCGAAAAGGGAATATTTTATGCAATCAATTATACAGTAAGCACTTCACCAACGTTTACAGTTTCGCTTTTCTATTTATTGATAACACTGTTGGTTGAATTTCCAATTGTATATCTGTTTTTGCGAAAGAAGGCTTCTAATAAAAAGGTTTTAATTGCGGTTATTTTTGCTGCTAATGTTTTAACTACCGTAATGACATTTGCTGTTGAACATATTTTTTGTCATGGAGGATGGTGACGAAATTCAATTATTTAATCCGTTATGAACACTCGCACCAAAGATACAGGGTGCTCGAACGGGTGCCCTGTATCTTTTATACAAACAACAAAAGGGCGACAGGACTTGAAAGGCGGAAAAAGAAAACGGTCC
>JAHLBL010000357.1 GCA_020625635.1 bacterium | reverse complement strand
ATCGGCACCGCGCGAGCGTCGCTTGCGGGGTCTGCCTGTTCCTGTCCTACGTGAAGCTGTTTTGTTTCAAATCTATATTCTGACATAGTAAATACCTCTTTCTTTTATTTGATAATAATATGATAAACCGTGAATGTGATCAGCTGCACATTCGCATGGATAGCTTTTTCAAAATCAGTGTCATGACTTTCGTCTCCTTTGCTTTTGTTGGCTCAATTATATACTATGTTGGTAGGTTTTGTCCAATATATAAAAAATATACCCAGCTATAGATTCAATCTATAACCGAGTATATCACTTCAATTACTTATCATAGGTTGCCTTATGATTTTCCTGATAAACTCTAAGATCATTGTCCAACTCCTTCACATACAGCTGGGCAATATGGCTCAGTAGCAGATTTTTCTTTGAAATATAACCGATGACCATATTGCTTCCGACAGTGTCATCGTCCGCTTCAAACGGCACGGCAAGATAATCCGAGCCGTTAAGCTCCTCGCTGATAACGCCGGAGCAGAGGGTATAGCCGTTCAGCCCGATCATCAGGTTGAGCATGGTCGCTCTGTCGGTCGCACGTATCGTCTTGGGGTACTCGCTCGTGCTCAGTATTTCCTCGGCGTAATAGAAAGAGCCTTTGTCGCCCTGCTCAAACGAAAGACAGGGGTAGTCCTTCAGATCCTCAAAGCGGATCTTGTCCTTTCGCGCGAGCGGATGACCTTTCCATAAATATACATAGGCATCACACTCCGTCAGCGGCGTGAAAACCAAGCCGTTCGATTTCAGCAGCCTTTCCAGCGGTTTTCGGTTGAAATCGTTTAGATATAAGATCCCGATCTCGCTCTTGCCGGAAGCCACGTCGTCGATAACATCGCGCGTACGGGTTTCGCGGATAGCGAACTCATATTCGTCCGTGCCGAAGTGCTTTACCATCTCCACAAAGCTTTTGACAGCAAAGGAATAGTGCTGGGTGGA
>JAHLBL010000356.1 GCA_020625635.1 bacterium | reverse complement strand
TTACTTGACAAACACAATATTCAAGCCTTTTTTGCTACACAGAATTTCAAAGAAAAAATGCTTGGATACGAACACATTGAAGAAGATGAGGCGGAGGATGTTTACGATTATCTTGAGTTAGCGGAATCTGCTCCTAGCAAAAAGGAAGCCTTAAAATACGCTAAAAAGGCTTTAGCTATGGAGCCCGAAAACTGGGACGCGGCGTCTATGGTTGCTCAGATATCCTCAAATACTCCTGAGGCTTTACTTGACAAGCTAAAAAAGCTTATAGAACAGGCAAACGATGTAATGAAAAGAGATGGTTGGTTCAGCGAGCAATATATTGGAGATTTCTGGGGATTCTACGAAACAAGACCATATATGCGGCTAAGGAACGTGTACCTTGATATTCTTGTTGAATGTTCAATGTACAAAAAAGCCATAGAGGAATGTAAAGAGATTATTCGCTTAAATGATAACGATAATATGGGCGTGAGGTATAAACTAATGCACCTGTATACTTACTTTGAGGATGAAGAGTCAGCACTTAAACTTTCAAAAAAATATAAAGAAGACTACAGCTCAATGTTCCTCCTGCCACTTTCCATGCTCTATTACAAACTCGGCGATTTAAAAAGTTCGACAAAGTACTTAAAACTCTTAAAAGAGAAGAATAAGGATACATTGAAATTCTTTGAGGCGTTTGTTCATGAAGACGCCGGTACGATTATAGAGGATGTTCCCGCGTTCGGATACCAACCGTTCACAATTCAGGAATTCGCGGTTGAAATGGAAGAGAACCAATATTTGTTCGCAATAATGGCTCCGTTCTTTGTTTGGGGATTGAAAAAACTAAAAAGCAGTAAAAAGTAATTTGAATCGACACAGGTATATTGGAATTGCCTGTGTCGATTTTACGCTATAATATCCGAAATTATTTTGAAGCAGGAAAAAGTCGGGGGTCAACCCCGACGCTATACATCAGCCCGCAGAGCGGACTGTTTC
>JAHLBL010000355.1 GCA_020625635.1 bacterium | reverse complement strand
GAGTCAAATTCGTCCTCTTCTCCATATCCGCGGGCGTCATAGAATTCGGTTCATTCGCGCTACTGGAAGCTTTTACGCCGTGGGCATACTGGCCAAAATATCTGATCGCCCTTGTACTGTCTGTTATTTGGAATTTTACATTGAACAGACATTTCACCTTCCGCTCCGCAGGGAACGTACCGATTGCTATGTTGAAGGTTGCCTGCTACTATGCAGTATTCACACCTCTTTCGACAATTCTCGGGAACTTTCTGGCTGAAACCTGCGGATGGAACGGAATTCTCGTGACGATTCTTAATATGGCGGTAAATTTGGTTACCGAGTATCTTTATGACAGATATTTTGTGTTTGGAAAGACGATTGATACAAACAAAAAGGCACAGAGTCAAGACAAGGAGTAAAATCATTACGGCTATAATTCGAATGAGTAATAATAAAGGTAAATCCGAACCCGTCTCCAACAGGAAGAAGGTTCGGATTATTACTGTGTGGTGCACCCGACAGGAATTGAACCTACACCTTCGCGAGAAGACATGGACTTGATGCTCGCGCCCCGTCGGTGAAACGCCGCAAATCCCATTCCTATGAGGTTTGTTGTTGGCAGTATAGCATAGAGAAAACGATTGGTCAAGTTTCTCTGTGTCCCTTAAAAACCTTTACATTTTACTGAAAAAGTTTTCCATCTTATCAAACGGAATAACGTCCGTATTGTCGTATAAATCGGTATGCACAGCGTCAGGAATAATTAACAGCTCCTTATTTTCGCTGTACTTACTGTCTGTTGTCATATTCTTGAACGCGTCTTTACTGAAATAGCAGGAGTGAGCCTTTTCGCCGTGGATAACCAATACCGCAGAACGTATCTCGTTGCTGTATTTCAAGATCGGCTGATTCATAAATGACATACAGCCTACTGAGTTCCAGCCCTCGTTGGAGTTGAGCGAGCGGGCGTGATAGGCTCTGCCCTTGTAGTATTCGCTGTAGTCCTTGA
>JAHLBL010000354.1 GCA_020625635.1 bacterium | reverse complement strand
CCGCTGTTCTTGAAGATGCAGTTCTCGGGGATAACTCCGCGAACGCAGGATGTAGGATAAACGCTGGCGTGTCTGCCGATAACCGTACCGGGATTGCATACGGCGTTGCAGCCGACCTCTACATAGTCGCCCAGCATAGCGCCGAACTTCTTGATTCCTGTTTCAATATGCTCTGTGCCGTTGTGGACGACAACGAGCTTTTTGTCTGATTTTACGTTCGAGGTGATTGAACCAGCGCCCATATGTGAGAAATAGCCGAGGATTGAATCGCCTACGTAGTTGTAGTGAGGAGTCTGAACGTGATCAAAAAGAATAACGTTCTTAAGCTCAACGGAGTTGCCGACTACGCAGTTCGCGCCGACAAGAGCCGAGCCTCTGATAAACGCGCCGTGTCTTACCTCGGTCTCGGGACCGATGATACAAGGAGCTCCGAGATAAGCCGAGGGGAATACCTTGGCTGTCTTATGAACCCAGACGTTCTCCGTTACCTGCTCGTAATCGTCGCCGAGCGTAGGACCGAGCTCAAGGATAAAGTCCTTGATGCCCTTTAAAGCTTCCCATGGGTATGTGAACTGTGAAAGGTAGTCTTTAGCCAGTGTGTGGTCAAGATCATAAAGGTCTTTTATTGTATACATTAAAGTCTCTCCTTTTTCTCGATATCAAGGAAATATTTGTATGTATCAACAGTAAGCTCGCCGCAGGCAGCTTCATCGCAGGCGATGATAGCGCCGTTGTGCATCTGGAGAGCCGAGCAGGTCCACTTGTGGCTTACGCTGCCCTCTACCGTCTCGGCAAGAGCTCTCGCCTTATTGTGACCGTTGATCAGGATAAGGACCTCTTTGGAATCGGTAACAGTGCCGACGCCTACGGAAAGCGCCTGAGCGGGAACAGCCTCGGGATCGTTTCCGAAGAAACGTGAATTCACGATTCTTGTATCGGTTGTAAGGTTTCTGACACCTGTGCGTGAAGCAAGGCTTGTGAAGGGCTCGTTGAAGGCGAT
>JAHLBL010000353.1 GCA_020625635.1 bacterium | reverse complement strand
CTTGCGTGTCTGCCAATTCCACCACGCCCGCATATTAAATTGAACGTTAATAGCAAAAAAGGTTAGTTTTTTCTAATCATATATCCGATAACAGCGATAAAAGAAAGAATAAGAACATAAACAATTCCAATTACAACTTCTAACTTACCAACCAAAAGGGTCTCAAAGTCGCTACTGACAAAGCGATAATAAAGTTGTGTAGCCGACATATTTGCTATGATGGTAGATAGAAGCAGGTTCGCAGATAATATAAATAGCTGCCAAATTTTTTGCGAAAAGAAATAATTTGCAAATACAAGCGCAGGCTGAATCAATAAGAAAAACAAGGACACACCTGCTCCAAGCCGAAACAAAACAAAAGCTAATAAGACAAGAACATAGTTAATAATGTTCATCAGAATAAAGAATAAAAGATGATGATTATCAATAAAATCTTTCGCTAAAATCTTTCTCATATAAATCCACCGAGGTGACGTTACCTAAATCTTGCGTGTCTGCCAATTCCACCACGCCCGCATACGCTGTATTTAATTATACACAAACGGAGAATAAATGTCAAATTGTTGTTAAAGAAATTGTGGTGTTAAACTTATTTTTCTTTTTTTCCGTTTTGCAATAATAAAATAACTTTTGGTTATATTGTACATAAAACATCGTGTAGTTTTGTGGATAAAAACGGACAAGATGTTCTTGCAAATCACAATATATTGTGATACAATTAATATGTTCCACAAAATGAGGGACTTGAATTTGGAATGAAATTGTGAAAAAATATCGTTATAAAATATTAAGGAAGGAAGGTTAACGATGAAAATTACTGTAATCGGCGGCGAGATGCCGCAGAAGGAAATCGACACTTACGTAGCGCAGATTAAGGAAGCTAACCCCGACAAAGAGTTCAAGAGCTTTGAGTTCAAGGTTGACGGCGAGTATGTTGACGTAAACTACACATACGATATGGTACCCTTTGAGAGAATCAGAAGAATCACAGGCTACCTCGTAGGAACTCT
>JAHLBL010000352.1 GCA_020625635.1 bacterium | reverse complement strand
CCGTTCGGCTCGGGCGGAAAACGGGTGTGAACCTTTTTTCCGTAGTACGCGCCGCCCTCGGCTATATCCTCGTCGATAAAAGTGTGTATAAAATTACCTGACATTACTTCATTTTCTGACATAAAATTACCTCTTTATATGTACCCTTTTTTTAAGGAGTATATGTTTTTTAGCCTTCGAGCTTTTTAAGTCCGATCTCAAGTCTTCTGAGGCTTTCCTCTCTGCCCAAGATGTCGAGTATCTCGATCGCTCCGCCGGGGGTCACGGTCTGTCCCGCGGCGGCTATGCGGACGGGCCACATAACGGTGCCGTTCTTCAGCTCCTTCTCGACAGCCATATTGATAAGGCAGTCGTGAACCGCGTCGGCTGTCCATTCGGGCAGAGCCTTCAGCCGCTCGTAAGCCTCGCGGAGATTTACGGGAGCGTTGTCGAGATTGGTCTTGCTCTTTTTATTTACAAACAGCTCCTTGTCATACTCGGGGAGCTCTCTGAAAAATCTGATTTTATCGGGTATCTCGGTGAATTTCTCGGTTCTCTTCTGCAGGATCGGGGCGAATTTAGCGAAATCGACCTGCGCGTCGTCGCCGAAAACCTCCTTATAATAAGGCATAGCGCGTTCGGTAAACTCCTCCTCGCTCATAGCCTTGATGTACTCGGCGTTGAACCACAGGAGCTTGTCGTAGTCGAAAACGGCGGGGGACTTTGAAATGCCTTCAATAAAGAACGCTTCCTCGAGCTCCTTCATCGAGAAGATCTCCTGATTGTCCTTCGGACACCAGCCGAGCAGGGCGATATAGTTTATGATCGCCTCGGGGAGATAGCCCTCCTCGATCAGATCCGTGAAGCCCGTCGAGCCGTGGCGCTTTGAGAGCTTGGAGACGGAGCCGTCCTCGTTCTTGCCCATGATCAGCGGCAGGTGAACGTAGGTCGGGATCTCCCAGCCGAACGCGTCGTAGAGCAGGTTGTACTTAGGAGTTGAGCTGAGGTACTCGCTGCCGCGTACAACGTGGGT
>JAHLBL010000351.1 GCA_020625635.1 bacterium | reverse complement strand
CACAAGCCGCGGACGCGCCGATTACAAATACACTGTACCGTAATCAGACTTACGCGCCGTGCGCTGCTTGTGTAGTTATGTATTGGAATTATTATATCAGTTTTTTGAAATCAGGTCAAGACTATGGATTATCTATGATCTCAAAATTGCCCGTTAGTATATCAACGTATTGCAGGGAATGCGTTCTCGGAACTCCTGTTGCGTATTCCTCAATGCAAAAGATATTCTTGTAAGCTCCCTTTATCTTTACAACATCATTCTTTATTTCCAAGCGTGGATGGTGCAATTTAATATTCACGTGGATATCTGGATTTGTTGCGTAAAGATAAGCAACTTTTTTCTTAATAATTTCAAGCTGTGTCATCAAAATCTCCTTATCCAAGCAGCCGCATAGCCATTGGCAAAGACAATGGCTATGCTTTAAGCAGTTTAATTAAGATAATCTCCAACAGGACTTGTATTGTACTGCTTGATGATTTTGATAATAACAGAATCGTCAGGTTGAGTTTCTTCGCTTATGATCTTGTACTGTGTTCGGTTGTTTTCCAAAGACGCTTTGTACCGGGCAACTTCTTCCTGCACTATTTTTACCGCATAGCTGTGAACGACATCTTCTTTCAGCATAAAGTGTAGCGTTTGACAAATACACGCTGCTTTTACTCTTTTCATTGTTTTTTCTCCTGTTCTAAAAAATTAAAACGTGTAGGCTTCAACCGGACTTACGCAGTTAAAACGCTACACGTTGTATATATATTATATTTTTTTGAGTCCGTTTTTCAAATGGTGATTTTGAACAAAAATCAAATTTGATTCCAAACATACAGCTGCATATTTTAATTGATATCTGCTCATTACATTTGCCGAGCAAAGCTGACTTTCCTGTTCTGTCCTCCGCCTTATATTTTTCCAAAAGTATATATCTAAAGTCTAAAGATATGAAAAGAGGGAGTATCGTGATGATACTCCCAAAATTCGTGGTGGACCATAGGGGGATCGAACCCCTGACCTCCAGATT
>JAHLBL010000350.1 GCA_020625635.1 bacterium | reverse complement strand
GTATTTGCGACAATTATTACAAAAAACGGTATTGACTGGAACCCTCTTAATCTGGTACAATATATATGTAATATAGAAAGGAGCTGTGTTTAATGACTGAGACTTACTACAAGGAAGCACTGAAACTCGCTCAAAAAGAATACCGTTCCTGCTTATATAAGGGTATATCCCCCCTTCTGCCCGTACTCGACGACTTTATCTCCAGCGAAAAGACGTCAACGGGAATTGACCTCGGACTTGTACAGGTTCCGACGGAAATGATTGTAGGAACAAAAACGCACGGACGCGTCAACGCCTTCGCGACTAACTATATGCCGCTTCTCGAACAGGGTACGGAATTTGCCGACAAATGGGAGCACCTCTGTCAGGCGCACCTCACCGAAGGCATACGCGACCCGATAAAGGCATATGAATATATGAACCGCTTCTACGTTGAAGAGGGCAACAAGCGCGTAAGCGTGCTTAAATTTTTCGGAGCAATCAACATCCCTGCGATGGTGACACGAATCCTCCCCGAGCGCAACGGCGAGGAAGAGGTCGAGATTTACTACGAATTTATAAACTTCTACAAATACAGCAAAATCAACTTTATCGAATTTTCCGCGAAGGGCAGCTACGCCGAGCTCGTTAAGCTGCTTGGCAAGGAGCCCGACGAGGAATGGACCGACGACGAGCAGAAGGAGTTTTCTGCGGTCTATCACTATTTCAAACAGGCGTATATCCAGAACGGCGGAGAGAAGCTGCAATCCACCGTCGGCGACGCTATGCTCAGATATATAAAGGTATACGGCTACGACGAGCTCAAAACAGCCGAAACTGCCGACATAAAGAAAAAGCTCACTAAAATGTGGGAGGATGTCGCGCTGCAGTCCGACGAAGCTCCTATCGAGCTGAAGCTCGACCCGTCTAAGGAGAAGAGCCCGAGTCTGCTTTCGAAGGTCTTCCCGATGGCTCCCTCGGAGCTGAAGGTCGCGTTCCTCTATGACGGAACGCCTGAAAGCTCGGGCTGGGTTCACGACCACGAGCTCGGCAGGAGACA
>JAHLBL010000035.1 GCA_020625635.1 bacterium | reverse complement strand
GATGATCTTCAGACGTTTGATCCAGACCAGTTCTCAAAAGCGCTTTTCGATTTCAGTCAGGAGTAAATATGAAGTTCATTATCGCTACAAATAATCCCAAAAAGCTTGTTGAGATGGAGAGGATCCTTCTGCCGCTCGGAATCACAGCCGTTACGGCAAAGCAGGAAGGCGTCAGCCTTGATGATGTCGAGGAAAACGGCAGTACCTTTATGGAGAACTCCTTCATAAAAGCAGAAGCCGCGTGTAAAAAGACGGGGCTTCCCGCGATAGCCGACGACTCCGGTATATGTGTAGACGCTCTTGACGGAGCTCCCGGTATTTTTTCCGCACGATTCGCGGGAGAAGAGGCTACGGATGTTGATAAAAACAACCTGATTCTTGAAAAGCTAAAGGATGTTGAAAAAGAAAACAGGGGAGCTCATTACACCTGCGCGATAACATGCGTCTTTCCTGACGGCGATGTTATTCAGACGGAGGGAAAATGCTTCGGTGAAATAGCAAGGGAAAGTATAGGCAACGGCGGATTTGGATATGATCCGATATTCCTGTATGACGGAGTATCCTTCGGACTGGTTTCCGCTGAGGAGAAGGACAAAGTAAGTCACCGCGGAATCGCTCTCCGTTCATTCAGAGATAAGTTGATTAAATATCTGGAGGACAATAATGTTAAACAGTAAACAGCGCGCTTACCTCAGAGGTATGGCGAATTCGATAGATACAATCGTTCATGTAGGCAAAGGCGGAATGAGCGATCAGATTATCAAGCAGGCTGACGACGCTCTTGTCGCTCGTGAGCTGATAAAGGGCAAATGTCTTGAAACAAGTCCGCTTTCGTCAAGAGAAGCTGCGGATCTGATTGCCGAAAAAACTAATTCGGATGTAGTTCAGGTTATAGGCTCAAAATTTGTGCTTTACCGTCCTAATCCCGATGAACCTGTTATAAAGCTGCCCAAAACAAAATAAAAATTTTTCCGTAAAGCTAAGGTGTATCATTATGAACAAAAACGAGTATCTGGCTTTAATTAAAGACCGAATGGGAGAGAGACGCTATATTCACAGTGTCAATGTAGCAAAATCAGCAGTTCAGCTTGCCGAAAAATATGGAGCTGATGTTGAAAAGGCTGAGATTGCGGGCATTCTTCATGATTGCTGCAAGGAAATTCCCAAGGAAGAAATGTTGCAAATTATCCTCAGTGGTGGTATAATACTTGACGCTACCGAAAAAAGCTCGTCAAAGCTGTGGCACGCTCTCGCGGGAGCCTGCTATGTGCGCGATGTTCTAGGAATTGACGATGAGGATATTTTTAACGCTGTAAAATACCATACAACGGGCAGAGCCGGAATGTCTCTTCTCGAGAAAATAATTTTTACAGCGGATTTCATCAGCGACGAACGCAGCTACAGCGGCGTTGAAATAATGCGCGAAAAAGCGTTCAACAATATCGAGGACGCTATGCTTTTCGGATTGCAGTTTACCATTTCGGATTTGGTAAAAAGAAAGCTGCCTATACATAACAACGCGATACTTTGTTATAACGATATATTGACGATATTAGAAAAGAAAGGGTTGCTTTAATGACAACTTATGAACAAGCTGTAAAAACAGCACAGGCTTTGAGCGATAAACTCGCTCAGGATATCAGAATAATCAAGATTGCCGATGTAACCGTGCTTGCGGATTATATGGTTATCGCTACGGGCAGAAGCAGCACTCAGGTCAAGGCACTCGCGGATGAGGTTGAGTATCAGCTTTCCGAACTCGGCATTGAGGCTGACCACATAGAAGGTCACCGTTCCGACAGCTGGATACTGCTTGATTACACAGATATTATTGTCAATGTCTTTAACGACGAAGCCAGAAAGTTCTATGATCTTGAACGTCTCTGGCAGGACGGCGAAGAAATTGACTTAACGGGTATTATAGATTAATCCTTGGGAGGCTATTAAGTTGAAGTATAATCATAAGAATGTTGAAGCAAAATGGCAGAAAGTTTGGGAAGAAAAAGGCGTTTTCCACGCAAGCAACGATTCCGAGAAGGAAAAGTTCTACGCGCTTATCGAGTTCCCTTATCCTTCGGGACAGGGACTTCACGTAGGTCATCCGCGTCCGTATACGGCGCTTGACACTGTAGCGCGCAAAAGACGCTTACAGGGCTATAACGTACTTTATCCTATCGGTTGGGACGCTTTCGGACTTCCTACCGAGAACTACGCCATTAAGAATCATATCCATCCCGAGGTTGTAACAAAACAGAACATAGCGAGGTTCAAAAAGCAGATCCAGTCTCTCGGAATCTCTTTTGACTGGAGCCGTGAAATCAACACAACCGATCCCGATTATTATAAATGGACACAGTGGATATTCCTGCAGCTGTTCAAACACGGCTTAGCTTACAAAAAGAAAATGAACGTCAACTGGTGTACGTCATGTAAATGCGTACTCGCTAACGAAGAAGTTGTCAACGGCGTTTGCGAGCGCTGCGGCAGCGAGGTTATCCGCAAGGATAAATCTCAGTGGATGCTCAAAATCACTGCATACGCCGACAGACTTATAAACGACCTCGACCTCGTTAATTATCCCGCCAGAGTTAAAGCTCAGCAGATCAACTGGATTGGCCGTTCTACCGGCGCGGAGGTTGACTTTACAGCCACAACAGGCGACAAGCTCACTGTTTACACCACAAGATGTGATACGCTCTTCGGTGCTACATATATGGTTATTTCTCCCGAGCATCCTCTCATTGAAAAATGGGCTGATAAGCTTGAGAATATCGACGAAGTCAGAGCATATCAGCTTGAGGCTTCTAAGAAGTCCGATTTTGAAAGAACAGAAGTCGCCAAGGACAAAACAGGTATCAGACTTAAAGGCGTTGAAGCTGTTAACCCTGTAAATAATACTCAGATTCCGATTTTCGTTTCAGATTACGTCCTCGTTTCATACGGTACGGGCGCGATTATGGCTGTACCTGCTCACGACACAAGAGACTGGGAATTCGCCAAGAAATTTGACCTTCCCATTATCGAAGTCGTTAAGGGCGGCAAGGATGTTCAGGCGGAAGCCTTTACCGACTGCGCTACAGGTATTCTTACAAACTCGGGCTTCCTCAACGACCTTTCCGTTGAAGATGCTAAAGCTAAGATGATCGAATGGCTCGAGAAAAAGGGTATAGGAAGAGCTAAGGTCAATTACAAGCTCCGTGACTGGGTATTCTCACGTCAGCGTTACTGGGGTGAGCCAATCCCTATCGTTCACTGTGAAAAATGCGGTTTCGTTCCGATCGATGAGAGCGAGCTTCCTCTCAAGCTGCCGATGGTTGATTCCTATGAGCCTACTGATACAGGTGAGTCACCTCTCGCTAAGATGACCGACTGGATCAATACCACTTGTCCGTGCTGCGGCGGAAAAGCTGTAAGAGAGACAGATACAATGCCGCAGTGGGCGGGTTCCTCGTGGTATTTCCTCAGATACATGGATCCTCATAACAATGAAGCGCTTGCTTCAAAGGAGGCGCTCGAGTACTGGTCACCCGTCGACTGGTACAACGGCGGTATGGAGCACACTACACTCCATCTGCTTTACAGCCGTTTCTGGCACAAGTTTCTCTTTGATCTCGGAGTTGTTCCTACTCCCGAGCCGTACGCAAAGCGTACAAGCCACGGAATGATCCTCGGAGAGAACGGCGAGAAAATGTCAAAATCACGCGGCAACGTCGTTAATCCCGATGATATCGTAAATGAGTACGGCGCCGATACAATGCGTCTGTACGAAATGTTTATCGGTGATTTCGAGAAAGCAGCTCCATGGAGCCCTTCCAGTATCCGCGGCTGCCGCAGATTCATCGAAAGATTCTGGAATCTCCAGACTATTATCGTTGACGATAACACGATCCGTCCCGAACTCGAGAGCGCCTTTAACAAGGCGATAAAGAAAGTAGGGGAGGATATTGAAAATATTAAGTTCAATACAGCTATCGCGGCATTGATGTCACTGATCAACGACGTAACATCATTCGGTTCCGTTTCCAAAAAGGAACTCGCGATATTCTCAATTCTCCTTAATCCGTTCGCGCCTCACGTTACAGAAGAAATCTGGGACGTATGCAAGCTCGGCGACGGCATCGTAGCAGAGCAGAGCTGGCCCGAGTATGACGAGAGCAAGTGCGTTGAAGAAACGATCGAAATCGCCGTACAGGTCAACGGGCGTATTAAGGCAAAGATAAACGTCGCCGCCGATGCTGAGCAGGACGCTGTTCTCGCTCAGGCTAAAGCTGATGAAAATGTGGCTAAAGCAATCGACGGAATGAATATAGTAAAAGAAATCTATGTTAAAGGACGTATTGTAAACATTGTCGTAAAACCATAAACAAAATATATTTTGTATTTATTTACTATTTTTTTGATATGTATTGACAATTTATGTTCATTTATGTATAATAATAGATGCAATGTTTGCAATTAACCCATATACAAGATGGGAGGGATATAAATGTCAGAGATAAGACTCAAGGAAAATGAATCTCTTGAGAGTGCATTAAGAAGGTTCAAGAAGCAGTGTGCCAGAGCAGGCGTAATCGCTGAGGTGCGCAAGAGAGAGGCTTACGAGAAGCCGTCTGTAAAGCGCAAGAAAAAGTCCGAAGCAGCTCGCAAGCGCAAGTACAGGTAAATCTTAAGCGGACAGTGTATCTGTCCGCTTATTTTCTTTTAAGGAGTATGTTATGAAAAATATTCTTGTGTTGCTTGGTCCGAATCTCAATATGGTCGGAGTTCGTGAAAAAGGCGTTTACGGTACCGAGAACGCCGACAGCATAAAGGCTCAGATTGAGAAATGGGCTGATGAAAGCGGCTTTTCGGCTGAGGTTTATCAGTCGAATCATGAAGGCGACCTGATTGATAAGATCCACAGCGCATATAATAATTATGACGGAGTTATTATTAACGCGGGCGCGCTTACTCATTACAGCTATGCTCTCCGCGACGCGATCGCGTGTATCAATGTACCTTTTGTTGAGGTTCATATGTCTAATATTCACGCAAGGGAAGAGTTTCGCCACACTTCCGTAATCGCTCCCGTATGCAAAGGACAGATTGCGGGATTCGGAAAATTTAGCTACAGACTCGCGATAGAAGCTTTAAAGGATCTGATTTAATGTCAGCACAGTTTGACAGAGTTAACAGTTTACGAAAAATAATTGAAAATAATAAACAGGCATTACTGATTACGAATGAAATTGACGTGTACTATTTTTCGGGCTTTCAGAAGAGCGAGGGCGCTTTTCTTGTTACCTCGGACGCGGCATATCTGCTCGTGGATTTCAGATACACGGAAGCCGCGAAAAAGCACTCGTTCGGCTGTGAGGTTGTTGAGTATACGTCTCTGACTGTGAAGCTTAAAGAGCTATTTGATTTTCACGGTATTGATACGGTTCTGATACAGCCGTCTGCAGTTAAGCTCAGCACTTACCATCTGTTCATTAAAGAATTCAACAGCAAGGGTATTTCCGTAGTGTCCGATGACAGGCTTGATAAAGCTGTTCAGGATCTCAGGATAATAAAAAGTGATGATGAAGTTCTTTGTATCGAAAAGGCTCAGAAGATAACGGAAAAAGCCTTTTATGAAGTTCTCAACTATGTAAAGCCCGGTGTAAGCGAAAGAACTGTTGCTGTGGAGCTCGAATATCTTATGAAAAAATACGGCGCTCAGGATATTTCTTTTGACTTGATTACAATAACAGGCCAAAAGACTTCTCTTCCGCACGGAGTTCCTTCCGATGATATTATCTCAGAAGGCGATTTCTTTACTATGGATATCGGCGCAGTGTATAACGGTTATCACAGCGATATGACAAGAACCGTTGCCGTAAAAAGCTGCAGTGATGAAAAAAGAGACATTTACAACATTGTCCTGAAGGCTCAAACAACAGCTCTTGAGGCTGTTAAAGCAGGTGTTAACTCGACCGTCGTTGATAAAACCGCTCGCGATATAATTACCGAAGCGGGTTACGGAAAATGCTTCGGTCACTCCACGGGACACGGCGTCGGGCTTGATATCCACGAATTGCCCGCGGTTTCCACGAAAAGCGGAAGGATTCTCGATGAGGGTATGGTAATAACCGTTGAGCCGGGAATATACCTCGAGCGCAAGTTCGGAGTACGTATCGAGGATATGGTGCTTGTTACAAAAAACGGTTACAAAAACTTCGCGACAATATCAAAAGATTTAATTATTGTATAATACTTGCTTTTTTCTGCGTTTTTATGTATAATAACAAATATAAATATGTAATTTACAATTTAGATTATTTCAGGAGGTAATTTTTATGATTTCTGCAGGTGATTTCAGAAACGGCGTAACATTCGAAATGGATGGTCAGGTAGTTTCCATTATCGAATTCCAGCATGTAAAACCCGGTAAGGGCGCTGCGTTCGTAAGAACTAAAATCAGAAACGTTATCACAGGTGCTGTTGTTGAAAAAACTTTCAACCCCAATGATAAGTATCCTACAGCTTTCATTGAGAGAAAGGATATGGAGTACAGTTATAATGACGGTGAGCTCTACTACTTCATGGACACAGAGACATGGGAGCAGCTCCCGATCAACGCATCGGTTCTCGGCGACAACTTCAAGTTCGTTAAAGAGAATATGGTTTGCAAGATTCTTTCCTACAAAGGAAACGTATTCGGCGTAGAGCCCCCCAACTTTGTAGAGCTTGAGGTTACAAAGACCGATCCCGGTTTTGCAGGCAACACCGCTACAAACGCAACCAAGCCCGCTACAGTTGAGACAGGCGCTGAGGTAAAGGTTCCGCTCTTCATCAATGAGGGAGAGGTTATCCAGATCGATACACGTACAGGCGAGTATCTCGGCAGAGCTTGAGGATAAGGCTATGGATTTTATGAACTTAACCGAAAGAGCCGCTTATCTTAAGGGTTTATCGGAAGGACTGGACCTTGATAAATCGAAACCCGAAGGCAAGCTCATAGACGCTATGCTTGAGCTTATCTATGATATGGCTGATGAGATTTCGGGCATCGAGGACGAGATCGAGCTCCTCAATGAGGAAACCGACAACATAAATGAAATCCTCAGCGAGATCGACGACGATTACGACGATGATTTTGATGATTTCGAAGACTATGAAGACGAGCCCGAGGGCTATGAGGTTCATTGTCCCGACTGTGATCTTCACTTCATTGTTGACGAGGATACTCTCATTGAAGGTGAAATCAATTGCCCCGGTTGCGGCGCTCCCATAGAGTTTGATTTTTCCGCCTTGGGCGATTACTGTGACGGCGACTGCAACAACTGCGCGTCTGCCGACAACGACTGTGAAGGCATAAGCTTTTAATTGATTCTTACATAATTTTTAACATTCAGACACCTCTCGTGTATTATGAACGAGGGGTGTTTTTATGTTATATAAGCGTAAAAAATCAAAAATAGTACGAAAAATAAGAAAAACACTGATTATACTTATATCGGCGTTAATCTGTTCAATAATACTTTTTGAAATGCAGGCGATACCTTTTACGGCAAAATGCGTAAAAAAGCAGGCGAAAACCGTTTCTACAAAAATTATCGCGCAGTCCGTATCCGATATATCCGATGAAATGAAAATAAAATACAGTGATTTCGCAAAGCTGAGATACTCTGATTCGGGTGATTTAAAGTCTATATCCGAGGATACGGTTCATGTGAACAAGTTTAAATCCGCCGTTACGCTCAGAATCCAGGAGAAGCTCGATAAAAACGAGATGTATAGATTCGAATTGCCGCTCGGAGCTTTTACGGACATCACAATGCTCAGCACACTTGGACCTCCGATTGAAATAACCTTCGCTCTGACAGGAAGCGTGAACTGTCACCTTAAAAGCCGATTCGAAAGCGCGGGAGTAAACCAGACAGTACATCATATTTACATAGTTGTCGATACCGAGATAATATCAATCAGTCCGGAGTACAGTGAAAAAATAAAGTTCAAAACCGAATACGAGATAGCCCAGACCGTTATTGTAGGCTCGGTTCCATCAACCTTTGCCGATATAATACGCTAAATAGTATGCTCTCCATTTAATACACACAAAATGTTCGAATGTCTATTGTAATAATCCGTTATTTGTGTTATAATTCAATGGATTATAATGGAATAAAAGGGTTAATAGACGTTTTTTGATTGGAGTAATTGATTTGGCAGAGAAATTCAGTACCCTGAATGATTTCAGTGAAACCCAGAACGAGTATTTGAATTTAATATACGAGATAATGGAGAGCCGCAAATACGGCGAAAAACCAATAGCGTATGTTCATACATACGGCTGTCAGCAGAACGTAGCCGACGGAGAGCGTATCAAGGGTATGCTCGCTAAGGCGGGATTTGATTTTGAGGACAAACCTGACAACGCTGATTTTATACTGTTCAACACCTGTGCAGTTCGTGAGCACGCCGAGGACAGAGTTTTCGGTAATGTCGGAGCGCTGAAAAACATAAAGCGCAGACATCCGCGAGCGTTAGTCGCTCTCTGCGGCTGTATGATGGAGCAAAAGCACATAGCGGACAGAATGTATAAGAGCTTTCCGTTTGTTGGTCTGGTGTTCGGTACACATGCTCTTCATCAGTTCCCCGAGCTTATGTATAGAGCGCTTTCTACGGGAAAGAGGGTTTATGTACGCGATAACGATGACCTTCTCGTTCATGAGGGTTTGCCCGTAAAGCGCGACGGAAGTATAAAAGGCTGGCTGCCGATTATGTATGGCTGCAATAATTTCTGTACATACTGCATCGTGCCGCATGTAAGAGGACGTGAGAGAAGTCGTAAGCGTGAAATAATACTCGCGGAAGCAAAAGAAATGATCAACGCGGGTTATAAGGATATCACCCTGCTCGGACAAAACGTCAATTCTTACGGTAAGAATCTTGAGAACAGCGTAAGCTTTGCGCAGCTTCTTAAAGAAATCGACGACATAGAGGGTGACTACTGGCTGAGATTTATGACGTCCCACCCGAAAGACTGTACAAGAGAATTGATTGATGTAATCGCCGACTCCAAGCACGTCAGCAAACATCTTCATCTTCCTTTCCAATCGGGCTCCGACAGAATCCTCAAGCTTATGAACCGTCATTATGACCGAAAAAAATATCTTGATATTGTTAATTATGTTAAATCAAGAATTGAGGACGTGTCACTGACAAGCGACGTTATCGTAGGCTTCCCCGGTGAAACCTATGAGGATTTCAAGCAGACGCTCTCCTTGATAAAAAAGGTTGAGTTTACCTCGCTGTTCACGTTTATCTATTCTCCGAGAGTAGGAACTCCTGCCGCCGAAATGGATGATCCCGTCTCAGCAGAGGAAAAATCAAAATGGTTCAGGGAACTGCTTGACGTTCAGGAGGAAATCGCCTCACGAAGATGCTCCGATACAGTCGGTACCGTTCAAAAGGTTCTTATAGAAGGGGAAAAGGGTAAGGATGGAATTCTGAACGCCCGAACCTCAGGCAATATAATCGTTGAAACAGAAGGCTCTCCCGAGCTTATCGGAACATTTCAGAATGTTGAGATAACAAAGGCGGGCAACTGGATTTTAAAAGGTAAGATAAAGGAATAAAAGTGTGAGTAATCACATTGTATAAAATTATTTGCCCGCTCGGTTTCCGAAAATCGGCAGCTTGCGGGCTGAAAGGTTATGAAAAAAATGGATATTATTGAAATGACAAGAGAACTCGGAAAAATGATTCAGGCAGACGAATCCTATATTAAAATGCGTGAAGCGGAGAAAGAAGCGGATAATGACGCTGAGCTCCAGGAGCTTATAAAGAAGTTCAATCTCGCCAGACTTGCGGTCAATGTAGAAGTGCAGAAGGTTGAAAAAGACGGCGAGAAAATCGCTAAGCTCAATAAAGAAATGCAGACAGCATACGCAAATGTTTTAAAGAATCAAAGTATGACAAAATATAACGAAGCCAAGCAGCAGTTCGATCAACTTACGGGACGAGTAACAACAATCATTCAGAACTGTATTGCGGGCGAAGATCCCGAAACAACGGATTTCAACGCGTCGTGTACAGGTAGCTGCTCGACCTGCGGCGGCTGCGGCTGATTTGAGGATAATTAGGAAAAGGATGTGAGTATATGGCACAGATGTCGCCCATGATGCAGCAGTATCTTAAAATCAAAGAGGCTAATCCTGATACGATTCTCTTTTTCAGATTAGGCGACTTCTATGAGATGTTCTTTGATGACGCCCTGCTCGCCTCAAAAGAGCTCGAACTCACACTTACAGGCAGGGACTGCGGTCTTGAGCAGAGAGCTCCGATGTGCGGTGTTCCTTATCACAGCTGTGAGGGTTATATCGCACGATTGGTTCAGAAGGGTCACAAGGTTGCTATCTGTGAACAGATGGAGGATCCTTCCAAGACTAAAACGCTCGTTAAGCGCGATATCGTCCGTGTCGTAACACCCGGTACGGTAATCGAAAGCAGTATGCTTGACGAAAGCCGCAACAATTACATTTCCTGTGCGTATTGCGAGAAGAAAAACATAGGATTATGCTTCTGTGATATTTCTACAGGAGAATTATATATAACTGAATTCAAGATCAAAGATAATATTGATAAACTGAAAAGTCAGCTTTCGAGCTATAATCCGCGCGAGATTCTTCTCGGCGGAGATATGGTTAAGTTCAGGGAGCTTGCTCCGTTCATTAAGGAAAAGCTATCCTGCTCAGTTGATATGCTTCCTGACGGGAGCTTTTCCTATATCACATGTCTTGACACTGTAAAATCGCAATTCGGTGAAGAAGCCGAGCTTGTGTCCGATAAGCCGATTATGATTTCTACACTCGGCGCGCTGATAAACTATCTTAAGGACACGCAAAAAACAGGTCTCGAGCGTATAAGTCATATTAATATTTTTGCTGAGAATCAGTTTATGAAGCTCGACTTCAACACCCAGCGCAATCTTGAACTGACTCAGACAATGCTCAATAAGGAAAAGCGCGGTTCGCTTTTATGGGTTCTCGACAAAACCAAAACCTCAATGGGCAAGCGGTTGCTCAGAAGCTGGATCGAAAAGCCGCTGATGAATGTTACCAAGATAATCAATCGTCACAGCGCGGTTGAGGAGCTGGTTAATGACACCGTTTTGCGGCTTGACATTACCGCTGCTATGTCGGGAATTCTTGATATTGAGCGCATAATGACAAAGATTGTTTACGGTTCAGCCAACGCCCGAGAGCTGCGTTCACTTTCGTCGGCACTCGAAAAGATGCCTGCTATTAAAGAGTTGCTTAAAGATTGCAATTCAACGCTCCTTAAGGAAATATATAAACGAATAGATCTGCTTGAGGATATTTTCAATCTTATTGATAACGCGATTGAGGATGATCCACCGTTCTCCGTAAGAGAAGGCGGAATGATAAAGAAAGGATATCACGAAGAGCTGGACGTTGTCCGCTCCGATATGAATAACTCTACAGATCTTCTCTCCAAGATTGAGGAGGAGCAGAGACAGGCAACGGGGATTCCTAAGCTGAGAGTAGGCTATAACCGTGTGTTCGGCTATTATATCGAGGTCACTAATTCCTACAAAAATCTCGTTCCCGATACATATATCCGCAAACAGACGCTTACCAACTGCGAGCGTTACATAACTCAGGATTTAAAAACGCTTGAGGGAAGAATCCTCGGCGCAAAGGATAAAGCTGTAGCTCTTGAGTATCAGCTTTTCGACTCAATCAGAAAGACGGTAGCTGAAAACCTCGAGAGGATCCAGAGCACCGCAAAAGCAA
>JAHLBL010000349.1 GCA_020625635.1 bacterium | reverse complement strand
GCTCCACGCGGTACGGAATAATTTGCGTATCAGCATTACCACTCCACCTCGTCCGCGCTCATAGGATTCTCCTGTTCGGCAATCGAGCGGATTTTACCGTTCTTAACGCGAATCACCACGTCCGCCATTTTTGCGATACTCTGGTTATGGGTAACGATAACGATGGTCTTTCCGTAGTTTTTCGCCATACTCAGCAGAAGTTTAAGCACCATCACGCCCGTTTCGGAGTCGAGCGCGCCGGTCGGCTCGTCGCATAGCAGGATCTTCGGATTTTTTGCCAGCGCTCTCGCGATAGATACGCGCTGCTGTTCTCCGCCCGAAAGCTCTGACGGGAAGTTGTGCAGGTGATCCGAAAGTCCCACCTCTTCTATCATCTGCTTCGCGTCGGAGGCGTTCGGCGAAATCGACGAAACCAGCTCCACGTTTTCATAGACGGTCAGCGTTGGTATCAGGTTGTAAAACTGAAATACAAATCCCACGGTCGCCGCGCGGTAGTCGGCAAGCTCGTTGTCGGAAAGCGTGCTGATATCCCTGCCGTTTACGGTAATCGTGCCGTCGGTAGGGCTGTCAAGACCTCCGAGCAGGTTGAGCAGTGTGCTCTTACCCGCGCCCGACGGACCGAGAATAACCACAAACTTTCCCTCGTCGAGTGTGAAGCTGACCTTATCCAGAGCCTTGAGCTCGTGCTCGCCGCTTTTGTATACCCTTGTTACATTCTCAAATTGTACGATTGACATAATCATTTTCTCCCGAACAGCGAAAAGCGCTTTTTCTCATACGGCTCGGCTTTAAGCTCCGTAACCTTATAGCCGGTCTTGCCTACAGCCTCGCGCAGAGCGTTTTCGTCAAGCGGATTTTCGCTTATGATTTCGGTCATACCCTTTGTGTGCGAAGAGCTGACCTTCTTTATTTTAAAGCTGTGACGGATAGTATCGTTAATGTGGCTCTCGCACATCCCGCACATCATACCGTCGATTATAAGCGTTGTTTTATACATAATTCCATAGCCTTTCCGCCCACAAACAGACATTAAAAATCTC
>JAHLBL010000348.1 GCA_020625635.1 bacterium | reverse complement strand
CTGTAGCTCTTTGAGGTATCTACGCGGTAGTTGATCGCGAGTACGGTGTTGACGCTCTGCAAGTCCTTGGAGAACGCCTCGGTGTTGACCTCGAGCTTCTGGATACGGTTGTCGATCATTACAACATCCTGAGCAAAGGGAATCTTAAAGTGAATACCCTCCTGAAGAACGCCCTCGTTTACCTTGCCGAAGGTTGTTACAACGCCCGTGTGACCTGCTTCAACTATCGTGAGACTGTTAAAGGCGACAAACGCCGCGAAAAGCACCGCAATAATCGGGATGGCGATTTTCATAACTTTTTTTGTTTCGGTTTTCATAATGAAATCTCCTTTTTTAATTTATTGAAAGTAGTTTCTGCCTGATTTTTGTACTGAGCCGCGACGCAGGCGAGCGCCATCACGGTCAGCGCGCCTTTAAGCCGACGGCGCGAGCTCTCGTCCGCCGTGTAGTCCCGGGTTACCTCGTCCACGGCAGCCTGAGCCGTGGTGCTTCCGATAAGCTCCGTTATACGGCACAGACAGCTGTAAAGCTCACTTTCCGATATGATGTCGTCGCTCGTGTCGTCCGTGTCGCCGTTTACAATCGTGAGCAGCTCGCCGATTTGTTCAAGCCGTAAGCTGTCGCGCAAAAGCGAGATTATTCGGATCCTGGCGAGCGAGCGTTCGTCATAACGCTTGCCGACGGGGTGGGGGACAAAACCGCGCTTTACCCAGTTCTGGATCGTGGAGCTCTCCAGCTGCGTAAGCGAGCAAACCTGAGCCAGCGTCAGACCGTTTGTAAGTTCAATCAGCCGCCTGAACCCGTCTTTGTCGTTAAAAGGTGTTTCGTTTGACATTGTCGCCCCTCCTTCTTAAAAGTTTAATAGATTATATCATAGGTTCATATGACTGTCAATAGTAATCTTATGACTTTTTAAAATTTTTTAAAACGCGAAATTCCAAATTGATATTGACAAAACCTCCCGTCTATGATATCATAAAAAACGCTGAATACAGCTATGGAGAGGTGTCCGAGTGGTTTAAGGAGCTAGTCTTGAAAACTAGTGATCCCGC
>JAHLBL010000347.1 GCA_020625635.1 bacterium | reverse complement strand
TCGTTGAGGATAAAGCCTCCGCCGAAATTCGCGGCGTTGAGCCCTCTGCCGAAGGACACGACCATATTTTTCTCGAATTTTACGCTCTTCGACTTGAGATTGAATTCGTAGGGAATGAGCAGCGTAGTCTCGTATCTGCGGTCAACCTCGACACCGTCCTTCATTTCACAGGTGACGGTGTTGCCGAGAGCCTTTTTCTTTATCTCGGCGCGCACGCTGTCGCAGATTTTGTCTATATATTTGTCGCTGCGCTTTTTGAGCTTGTGGAGCGTGTTCTCGTCGTTGACAACACAGCCCGAGCGGTGCGCGTTCTGGATCTGTCTTATTTCTTCCTGAAATGTCATAGTTATCTCCGTTTTATGCCCACGGGTCGGCGGACTTCGGCGTCCGTATGCCCACGAGTATCATTTGTCTGTCAAGGTACCACACGCCTGTCGAGGGCTTTTTGCGAAGCACGATCTGGCGCGGGTTGTCTGCGCCGCCGCTTTTTAAGTACAGCGTCGCGTAGTTCTCGGTGTTGAAGGAGTATGGATTAGAGGAAATCGTTACGCGGAACGGCACGCTCGGAGTGTAGTCGTTTTCGGGTACGGCGCCCTCAAAATACGAGAAGGGCACGAGCTTGGAATCGCGGAAGCGGTCGGTGATAAAGTCCATTTCCATCTTTGTCATCGGAGCGGGACCCTTGAGAAAGTTTACCATTTCCTTGCCGATTTCGGGCGCGACAGCGTAAGCGCAGAAGGCGCACACGGTCAGCGCGGCAGTCTTGAACGGCGTATCCATAGCCGCCTCGGGCAGCGCCTTCATCTGCTCGACGCTCTCGGGCAGCGCGCTGAACGAAAATGTAATGCTCTCGTTTCCCTTCGGAATTGATTCCTGCATCTTTTCTTTAAGATTATCAAAAATTCCCATCATTATTCCTCCTTTAAATTGAGATAAATACCGTAATTTGATTTTATCATTTATAGCGCGATTTGTAAATAGATTAATCGGTCGTGTCTGAATAAAAGTGTCGGGGGAACGGAATCGAGTAGGGTGAAATTTCTCCGCCCTCTCACACCACCG
>JAHLBL010000346.1 GCA_020625635.1 bacterium | reverse complement strand
ATATCCTGACCGAACGGACTTCCGCCGCCCGCGCCGAAATTCGGGTCTACGCCCGCGTGACCGAACTGGTCGTAACGCGCGCGCTTCTCGCTGTCGGAGAGAACCTCATAAGCCTCGTTGACCTCCTTGAACTTCTCCTCGGCTTCCTTGTCGCCGGGGTGAAGGTCGGGGTGGTACAGCTTGGCGCTTTTTCTGTACGCTTTTTTTATTTCGTCGTCCGAAGCGCCTTTCTGAACGCCGAGGACCTCGTAATAGTCTCGTTTATCTGCCATAGAATCACCCTTATCTGAATTGATAATTGACGATTAATGACGGGACGGAAAACGTCATATATACGAAAACGACGGTTCCCGAAGGTATTAATATTTCGCTGCGCGAAGCGCATATTAATCCGGTCGGGATACAAGATTTCCTATATATCTTACGTTTCTACCCGACCGAAATTGTCAATTGTCAATTGTCAATTATCAATTTCACAGAGCCGCCCGAAAGGGCGACTCTGTGAGCCTTAATTATTTATTGTCGTCAACGTCTGTGAAGTCGGCGTCGTATACGTTGCCGTCGTTTCCGCCTGCGGGGTTGCCGCCCATGTTGCCCATGTCGGGACCTGCCTGACCGGGCTGACCCTGCTGGGGAGCAGCCTGCTGATAAAGCTTTGCGGAAACCTCATAGAGTGTCTTCTGGAGATCTTCCTTGGCGGCGTCCATCATGGACTTGTCGCTCTTCTCGATAGCGGACTTGAGAGCAGCCGCCTTGTTGGAGATAGCGTCCTTATCCGCTGCGTCGAGCTTGTCGCCGTTCTCGTTTACGAGCTTCTCCGCCTGATATACGAGGTTCTCAGCCTCGTTCTTAGCGTCAACTTCCTCGCGGCGCTTCTTGTCCTCTGCCGCGAACTGCTCGGCTTCCTTGACAGCCTTGTCGATGTCTTCCTTGCTCATATTGCCCGAGGAGGAGATTGTGATAGCCTGCTCTCTGCCTGTGCCGAGATCCTTCGCGCTTACGTTAACGATACCGTTCGCGTCGATGTCGAAGGTAACCTCGATCTGGGGAACGCCTCTCATAGCGGGAGCGAT
>JAHLBL010000345.1 GCA_020625635.1 bacterium | reverse complement strand
CAATAGAGCATGATATTTGGAAATTTGAAATATTCAAAGACAATAATAAATATTTTGCGTTTATTTGGCTTAATGTTAATTGGTGTTCACCGTGTGAATTGTACGAATACGACATTGATAAAAAATCCATACATCAACTTTGCGAATGGGATGAAATAGATATATTAGGAATCTCTGTTCCGGATAGCATAAATAATTTTTCTTCGGATAAATAATTAAGTCCGTTATGAACACTCGCACCAACAAGTATGTGCACCGTTGATACAATGTCAGCGGTGCATATTTCCCATTCTTATCACGTTTTTCGAGTACAACAAAATTAATCAACAAATTAAGACCATCTTTTACGTAGCTTTTTAGAGCTAAATTACGTTAAAGATGGTCTTTTGTATTTTGTACGATATACGTTTTAACCGTAAAAATTCAACTGCGGTCAACCTATGGATTTATTCGGTCAGCTAATTAGCTTTTGCGGTCAACTAGATACGTTTTATACATCTATAATAGTAAGATCTTGGCTTTCAACTTTCGGATAGTTTTAAAAGAAACAGAAGTCGGATGTCTCGCCTAATTATAGCGTTAATTATGCTTACAAACACAATTATAGACCTCATTGAAAAATGAACAATCATCAATGTTTCAATCTTCAATTTTTACAAATCAAATGCATTGATACTTACCGCAAAATATGCTATTATATACAAAAACGCCTACGAGCCGAAATATTCAACGTTCGAATTATAAGGACGGCAAGGTGGATATCGACGCGCTGGAAGCCATCGCTTTCGATCCCTACACCCACGGCTACTATAAGGTCGGCGGCAGAGCCGGTGACGCTTTCAAGGACGGATTGAAGCTGAAATAATAGTTGAATATCAAAAAGACCGTATCGGATTGCGACGCTTCGCTTTCCGATACGTTTTTTTTCATTAGGTTTTAGTTTTCTGCAAAACAGCCGATGCTCTCGTCATAACGTGAAAGCACTTTTTCGCGGACGAAATTCGCGTAAAGAGGATGATATTCCTTCGGGAGACGCGGATGCGCCATCGCTACCGTATAATACATCATCAGCGCATA
>JAHLBL010000344.1 GCA_020625635.1 bacterium | reverse complement strand
CTCTCCTCAAGTCCGAGGTCGGAGAGGAACATTTCCTTCTCCTCGGCGTCCATATCGACGATCTCCTCCTCGATCTGGGCACAGATCGGCAGAACGCCCGCGTTCTCCTCGGCGGCAATCTCACGAACCTGCGCAAGGTAGGGGTTGTTCTCGATACCGTTTGAAAAGTCCTCGTCGCTCATATTCGCGGCGTAGATAATCGGCTTCGTCGTCAGCAGGGCGACCTCGCTCATAACCTTGCGCTCGTCCTCATCCATTTCGACGGAGCGGGCGGATTTTCCGGCGTTCAGAGCCTCGAGCACACGCTCGAACAGCTCGAGGTCAGCCTGATATTTTTTGTCGCCCTTGATGAGCTTTTTCGTCTTGTCTATCCTGCGCTCGAGCATCTCAACGTCGGAGAGGATGAGCTCGAGGTTGATCGTCTCGATATCGCGCGCGGGGTCGATGCTGCCCTCAACGTGGACGATGTCGTCGTTCTCAAAGCAGCGCACAACGTGGACGATGGCGTCGCACTCGCGGATGTTCGCGAGGAACTTGTTGCCCAGACCTTCGCCCTTGGACGCGCCCTTGACGAGTCCCGCGATGTCGACGAACTCGATCATGGCGGGGGTGTATTTCTCGGGATATTACATCTCGGCTAACTTGTCGAGACGCTTGTCCGGAACCGCGACAACGCCGACATTCGGCTCGATGGTGCAGAACGGATAGTTCGCCGACTGCGCTCCCGCGTTTGTTATAGCGTTAAATAAGGTACTCTTGCCGACATTCGGCAGACCGACTATTCCTAATTTCATTTTTTATCATTCTCCTTGGTTTCAGCTTTTTAGATTATATCACATAAAATCTGAAATCACAATAGAAAATGCGCATATCTCTGACAGAAGGGGAGAAAAGAGAATAACGCGCTTATTACAACACTATTGATTTATCTAAAACTCACTTTAGTTCTGTTTTTGTATAGACGAGCACCTTAGATACAAATGAGAATCATCATTTGGAAACAGTGGAAAGTGCCAAAGAAACGAGAGTGGGGATTAAAGAAACTCGGAGTTAAACCGTGGATTGCGCACGAAACATCATATATCAAAGG
>JAHLBL010000343.1 GCA_020625635.1 bacterium | reverse complement strand
GCGAGAGCCAATGATTTTTTTGTATTCATCAGATTGCCCTTGGTGGGCACAGCCTGAACAGCCATTACAATCGCCATAGCCTTTCAGCCCACAAACTGAAATTAAAATACCTGCCGCCTTACCGTGGGCTTATAAGGCGCAGATCAAATCAAAACAGAACTCAGCCCTTGTAGTGTTTGTCGAGTATCTCGTCGTCGACACGGTCGAGCTCGCTTCTCGGCAGAGTCGAGAGCAGCTCCCAGCCGAGGTCGAGGCTCTCGGTGATGTCGCGGTCCTCGTTAAAGCCCTGATTAACGAAACGCGCCTCGAAGAGCTTTCCGAACTCCATATACTTCTTGTCAATCGGAGACAGCTCCTCCTCGCCTATTACGGACGCGAGCGAACGCGCGTCGATAACTCTGGCGTAGGAAGCGAAGAGCTGATTCGCGAGCGCCTGGTGGTCTCCGCGGGTAAAGCCCTCGCCGATACCGTCCTTCATAAGACGCGACAGCGACGGCAGAACCGCGACGGGCGGATAGCAGCCCTGTCCCTGGAGCGCTCTGTCGAGGGTGATCTGTCCCTCGGTGATGTAGCCCGTGAGGTCGGGTATCGGGTGGGTAATGTCGTCGTTGGGCATTGTGAGGATCGGGATCTGGGTTACTGAGCCGTCGTGTCCCTTTATCATACCGGCTCTCTCGTACAGAGAAGCGAGGTCGGAGTAAAGGTAGCCCGGGTAGCCCTTACGTCCCGGGATCTCTCCCTTTGAGGACGAGAACTCACGCAGCGCCTCGGCATAAGAGGTCATATCGGTCATAATGACGAGCACGTGCATATCGAGGTCAAAAGCGAGGTACTCCGCGATCGTGAGCGCGCACCTCGGGGTGAGGATACGCTCGATTATCGGGTCGCTCGAAAGGTTCAGGAGCATTACTACGTGGGAGAGAACGCCGCTCTCCTCGAAGCTCTTTCTGAAATACTCGGCGACGTCCTTCTGGACGCCCATCGCCGCGAAAACTACGCAGAAGTTGTCCTCGGTAGCGCCCGAGATCCTCGCCTGACGGACGATCTGGACGGCGAGGTCGTTGTGCTTCATACCCGAGCCCGAGAAAATCGGGAGCTT
>JAHLBL010000342.1 GCA_020625635.1 bacterium | reverse complement strand
TTCGCATACGCGAGCTAAATTTGGCGTTGCCAAGCTAAATTTCTGTCGAAGCTTAATTTGCTTCGCAAGCTTTTCAGAGTTTGATTCGGCTTATAAAACAATCGGGCAGACAGGTTTCCGTAACAGGAATTGCTGTCTGCCCGACGTTTTTTATTCAGTGTAAACTTTTTTATTATTCAACCGTGACCGATTTCGCGAGGTTGCGCGGCTTATCTACGTCGTTGCCCTTGTTGACCGAGGTATAGTAGGCGAGCAGCTGCATAGGCACAGTCGCTATCATCGGCATAAGCACCTCTGAAATCTTGGGAATGCGGATAGTGTAGTCGGCAACGTCGTTGTCAAGCTCGGCGTGCTCGTCACAGATAACGATAGTCATAGCGCCTCTCGCCTTGACCTCCTTGATGTTGCTTATTGTCTTTTCGAGCAGTGAGGTCTGGGTCGCGACCGCGATAACGGGCATACCCTCGGTGATAAGCGAGATCGTTCCGTGCTTGAGCTCGCCCGCGGCGTAGCTCTCGGAGTGAATGTACGAAATTTCCTTCAGCTTCAGCGAACCCTCCATCGAAAGCGCGTAGTCAAGTCCGCGTCCGATATAGAGCAGGCTGTCTGCGGTGATGAGCTTGGTTGAGATGTACTGGCAGTTGTATTCAAGCGAAATAGCCTTTTCGATAACATCGGGAGTTCTTATGAGCTCCAGCGTAAGACGGCGGCACTCCTCCTCGCTGATCTGTCCCTTAGCGAACGCCATTTCGAACGCTATAAGATACATTACGGAGAGCTGTACCATATACGCCTTTGTGGAGGCTACTGCGATCTCGGGACCCGCGTGGGTGTATATCACCATATCCGCCTCACGCGCGATCGAGCTGCCCTTTACGTTCACTATAGCGAGCGACTTCGCCTTTGTGCCCTTTACGAGGTTGAGCACTGCCTTGGAGTCGGCAGTCTCGCCCGACTGGCTGATGATAATAACGAGGTCGTTCTCGCCGATAAGCGGATCGCGGTAGCGGAATTCCGACGCGATGTCGACTGTGACGGAAACTCTCGCCAGCTTTTCGATGACGTATTTTCCTACCATTCCCGCGTGCATAGCCGTACCGCA
>JAHLBL010000341.1 GCA_020625635.1 bacterium | reverse complement strand
TTTTTGATTTGCACCCTTTGGCTTATCTTAATGATATTGACCCATTCGGATGTCTTTTTTGTTGGTGGGAGAGGGTTGCTACGGTGCAGAAAAATACGTATATCTCGAACCTTGCGGTGTGTGGAAAGTCCAAGGTTCAGCAGTCCCAACGGGCTAAAAATGTCCCGCAGGGACATTTTCTTAACGCCCTTTCGAATCCACCCTCTGCAACAAAAAAGACATCCATTCGGATGTCTTTTTTGTTGTGAAAGACCGCGTGAAAGTGTACCAAGGCATAGAAAGAACGCCTAAAAGTACACCAGCAGAGGGCTCTACAAACATGAATCTTCAGTGGCTCAAGGTTTTTGGCCATCGGAAGACCACCCCTTCCGCGGGGACACAGCCGGATCTGGGCGCGTCATCTGACGCATATATTCAATGCAAGAGAACCGTATATCCACCGCGGGGATCGGCTTACCACTCCACGTGATAGAAAACGGCGTATCCCTGGCGGTAGGAGGGGTTGAAATAGCTACTGTCCGGCGTGCGTACCTTGTACCATTCGGACCTCACGACGACTCTGACGAAACCTTCTTTCAGGAGCAGGTTCCGCAGATCGCTGCAGAACCTGTCGATCCTGTCTATTGGATAATCGTAAAGAAAAGCGCTTTTCTTTTCACAATCGATAAAGTAGTTGTTGCCGTCAAAACAAGAATACCCGAGATATGCTTCCATCCTGTGTTGGGAATATTTATATTCCGCGTAGTCGTGGATGTCCCGCGCGTATCTCTCCGAATTCAGCTGAGCAGCCTCTTGCCGCGCTTTTATTTCCGCGTTAAGCTGTGATTGTCTGTCTATGATCACGTTGATGCCCTCCAATCTGATTCGCCCGCATGGATCCGCGGGACAAAAACTCTGACCCTGTCCGCGTCGCCGGGGATGGCAGACAAGTTATTTTATATATTATACCACGAAGATCTGAGAAAAGCAACAAGAAACCTCTCTTGCCCCGGTAGACAAAAGAGGTTTCTTTGATGGTGGGAGAGGGTGGATTCGAACCACCGAAGGTACAACCAACAGATTTACAGTCTGCCCCCTTTGGCCACTCGGGAACTCTCCCACAT
>JAHLBL010000340.1 GCA_020625635.1 bacterium | reverse complement strand
TACAACACAATGAAGAACAAGAAGAACAGTCCCGACAGACTTGAGATGAATAAGTACTGCCGTTTCTGCAGAAAGCATACTGTTCACAAAGAAACAAAATAACGGAGGTATATTAATGGCTGATAATAAGCTTGCGGAGAAGTCCGCAAAGAAACCCGCAGCTAAGCCTGCCAAGAGCTCCGCTAAAGGCGGAAAGAAGAAGGCCAACGTATTCTCCAGATTGTGGAAGTATCTTCGCGAGTGTAAGGGTGAGATTAAGAAGATCACCTGGACACATCCGAAGGTCGCTACAAAGAACTTCTTTGTTGTACTTGTCGTAATTATTGTCTCGGGTCTTTTCATCTACGCGCTTGACAGAGGTCTCTACGCTCTGCTCGGTCTCGTAATGGATATGTCCAACAACTAAGTAAGTAAGGTACGCTTCTATCTTCTTACGAAAGGACGATGAGTAATGGCAGACGGAACGCTGAAATGGTATGTTGTTCATACCTACTCTGGCTACGAAAATAAGGTAGCCGGCGACCTGATGACCACTGTTGAAAACAGAGGACTTCAGGATATGATTGTGGAAGTAAAAGTTCCAACCGAAATCGTAACCGAGAATAACGACGGAAAGGTCAAGGAAGTCGAGCATAAGATATTCCCGAGCTACGTTTTCGTAAAAATGATTTATACCGATGAGACCTGGTATGTTGTCCGCAACATCCGCGGCTGTACTGGATTTGTCGGTCCGTCGTCAAAGCCTGTTCCGCTTACCGACGAGGAGGTTTACCGCCTCGGCGTTGAGCAGAGAGTAGTTGACGTAAACTATGCAGTCGGCGACTCCGTACGCATTATCGACGGTCCTTTAGAGGACTTCGTCGGTATCGTTCAGGAGCTTGACCCCGACAAAAACTATGTCCGAGTCGTTGTATCGATGTTCGGACGCGAAACCCCTGTTGAGCTCGAGCTCAATCAGGCAGAACCGATTGATGATTAATCCTTTTGGATTATGATATTGAGCAATTGCTATTAAGGGAGCTTGCTCCCTGTGGGAGGGACTCCACTGATTGTCCCGCAATTTACCACGAATTTTGGAGGTGCAAACACAATGGCTCAAAAGGT
>JAHLBL010000034.1 GCA_020625635.1 bacterium | reverse complement strand
AAAATCCAAAAGTTTAGATTTTCCCACAATGCTTATCTTTTGGTCTTTGGTTCGGAATAGTGTAGTGCTGGCGGTCTATCTATTGTTTTCGGTTGCTTGCTTCTTTACCGTACATGAGCATCCTCTCCGGGATCATAGAACTCAGCGGGAATATCCATTGTCTGCGCAGCCTTTGTATATTGGGGCTGGGTATTGTCAATACCGTTATCTACAAGGTTGTTCCAGATAATCTTGGGAACGTCTGTGGGAACTTGTGCTTTGAAGATGTTGGAGTCAGCAGCTTCCTTCTCGGTCACGGCGTAGCCGGGCCAACCCTGCTCAAGACCGAAGTCGGCGTAGTTGTCGTTGCAGCCGTAGGAACCGTCCCACCAATAGATACCGGCGGCATGTGAGTCCTCTGTGCCGTCATAATAATCGTTGAACTCGTTTCTCCACTGATTTGTTGTAGGCATATAGAAATAATATGTATTAGTCTCTACCTGATCTGCGTCCTTGTTAACAACATCGGTAATTAGAGGCCTGCGGATGGGGTCACCTGCGTTTGCCGAAGCTGAAACGGTAGCGAGAACTGCCATTGAAGCGAGTATACAAACAGTAAGAATTAAGCTTAAGGATTTCTTGAATAATTTCATCATTGTTCCTCCTTATAACATATGGTTAACTGTATGCGAAACATAGCACTTTTATAAAAGCAAAATACATACAATTCATCACAAACGTTAGATTACGTTATACTCTCATTTTACCATACTACTCTCAAAAATACTCACCAAAAATCCCTGATTATCTTTGTATAAAACAAACAAAAGGCTGCCGCGAATGAGACAGCCTTGTGCTTATGTGAATAATATATGATTTATTTTGGAATACTTTTTTCATGGCGTTTTGAAATACTTCTATTTCCCTGAAAAGTTTGATATAATGTTTTTGATGCTCAGCAGTGTTAATGCATAGATTACAAAAAAGGAGATGACGGTGTGAACCTCAGAGAAATCGCTGTACAAATCATAAATAATATGAACGATGAACAGCTCGAATCGTTCTTGAATTCTTATCTCGATGAAAACACATTGGCGCGCCTTGAAACCGAGCGCTTATTAACTGATGATACCGCGCCTTCATACAACAGCGCTGAAGAAATAATACAGTCAATCTTAGATGAGGAACTACGAAAAACGGAAATGTAAATAGAGCAAGCAAAACAATAACAGCAGACCATGCCTGATACAGATTAAATACTATCCAGTATTGATTTTAATGCATATGGTTTTGCAAATTTTAGTTGTGTATCGCTAATAAATATCGTATTATCAGCTGCTGGTTTTTTCCACATTGCAGGGTAGACACTGATATTCATACGTGCAAACCTACCTTCAGCAATAATCTTTCCGTTTTCATCTATCAGATTTACACCAGAAAGCTTTAAAATCTTGTCTAAAGGAGATAACAGCCGGTTCTGCTTTTCAGCAGACAGGGCAGATACTCTATTACCATTTTCCGCCCAGTTTAACAACTGAAGGGCTGCCTTTCGATCAAGGAAACCATGGATATACTGATTGCGATAGTGCTTTAGACATTGATAGCATGCAGTATCACAATTACAACCAGAGAGCAATTCACGTGTTTTTTGTAATAGGCTTTGGATAGAAGACTCTATGCTCACTGCATAACCAGCGCCGCTGGATAGACTATCGTATAAATAGATATCTATATAATCATTCTCGAAACCTTGTCTCACACGGTAACCGGTTACAAGTTCCGTAAACTCAATATCCAACTCTTGGCATGCAGCTAAACGGAATGCTTCGGCAAGCGATTGACCAGCACGATGCAACCACGAATTCCTTGCAGGATTGGTGTCGATCTTATGTTTATCCAAAGTTACTTCCAACACCAACATATCTGTAATAAAATCATATCCCAAACTAACGTTTATCGTATCGTCGTGTCTGCAACGAGTTCTAAGGAACTTTGATCGATAAGGACGCATCACATCGTTTAGAACATCAGAAGTATCACCAGGCATTGCGGCTCCACAATCACAGCAAATCGTGAATCCTTTCTTTCCGATTCCCTGATTCAGCATGATGATTCTCTGATTTGGACGAACTGCTATTCTAACATTCGAGAATCCATCAATAGAATGAACATCATCTGATTCGGGCAAGGTTGAATAAACAGGTTGCTGAGTTGACGTGTATTCTTCGTTCAACTGTGCAGTTTCAATAGAAGCTGCATTTTTTGGCGCAAATCCCCAAGGACGTAACATAGGCAAAATATGTGATAGTTCTTCATTTCCACAGAAAGGACAACTCACATAATTATCCTCTTCTAAACCAAACCAGCCACACTTGCTGCAGGTTTGAATACTCTTGCAATAACTCGCATCACGTATAAACGCTCTTGCTGGATTGGTTGCGGTACGCTCTCTTTTTTCGCTACCTGGATAATACAAACCTCCGATTTGGTATGTTGTTTTATCAACGACAATAGCTCTGCCGGGAGCATATTCACTGATAGCTACATCTAACCCACGCTCAACTTGATACTTCACTTTGCCGTTGTTGTCAGTAATATATGTACTGACAACATTTTTGGGGAATGAGTATGTCGGAATAATGCCCTCCTCATAGAGAGCATCAAGCAAAGATTTTTTACCAGATTCACTTCCGTCATCAGTTTCATATAACTCAGGATGAGCCAACCGTTTTTGATACAAATCTTTCAATGAATCTTCAAGTGCATATTTGTAGCTGTATAGCGCTATTTGAGAGATAGCAGGGACTAAAATGTCGTCTTCATTAACTGAGAATACGGACAAATAGTTTATAAATGATTGAAGGTGATTGTCAAGAAAATCTATAGCCGTTATTTCATCGAGACTATTTGACTTTTCTCTTAAATACGCTTGAAGAGCTACCATACATAGATGACGCTGGACAATCTTTTCACTACTTATATCTATCCATGGTCTTCTGGGATCTCCTCTAAACATAGGAACAGGATTTGAAAAATATAATGAATCATGCGGACCATCTTCACAAAAAGTGACTATTGTTGAAAGGCTTGATCCTCTTCGACCTGCACGACCTGCTCGCTGCTGATAGTTCTCTCGCATTGGCGGAATATTTCGCAATCCTACAGCAACTAACGAGCCGATATCAATACCAACCTCCATAGTTGTTGTGCTACTTAGAATATCAACAGGAGTTTCTCCCTTTTTTAAGAAATCCTGAAAGCGCAATTCATACTGTTCTGTTTTAGACCAAAGCTCATCGCGCTGATCTTTGAGAGACAATTGAGCAGTATGTTCCTCGGTATCGATTACTCGAATCGTATCACCTTGCAAGGCATCTTCAATAGGTTTTCGCCAAAATCCTAATGCATCAATCTCGTTCGCTGTAATGGGATGAATACTTTCGCATTGGCAACTAGGACACTTTTCTCGTAAAAGATAAGGCGTAAGTTCAGAACATTGCTCGCAACGATACCATATATGCTCTTTATCAAAACGCGGTTTGATTCGAGAAAGATCCACATAATATTTGCCGTTAGAAGATGGAGATTCATCCATAAAGGTCTCACGCAGGATTCTGCTCCACTGTGCAACAACGGGGTCATCCTTGCTCCATCCCATGATTTCACGAATGACAGTTGGAAAAGCATAATTATTTTCAATCCCATAACCGATATAGTTCGGACGTACTTTTTCACGAATCACATCTGGTATAGTATGTCCTAATACTACTGACGTATCACACACAGACATAATCCATGCGCTAAATAATTCCATGAATTCTTTTTCAGATACCTCTATTCCGGCTTCATCCAAAGAATCCAAGGCATCCCACTTTGCTGAATCGATAGGTTCAATCCAACTAATTGCGGAATCGATTAGAGTATTATATCCTCCACAATAAAACTGAAGTAGCTGCTCTTTCATCTGTGAAGGGGCATTATCTATTGTAAAGCGCGGCGAATATGATAATCTTCTCCGCTTTGCCCGAGCATAATTAGTTTTAGCTTGAATTCCATGTTCAATCAGTCTGCTACGCTGTTTATCTGTTTCACTGTCGTGAAAAATCTGTACATGATTTTCAACTGCTACCATCGCAAAATAATCGTAAAGATAATTCATAGATTGCTCTGCGTTTTGTTGTTCCATACGATTGATAGCCAAAGCAGCAAGCTGTCTGGCAGCCATCGAATCAGAAGCATCCGACATATCTCTTGCTAGTTTTGCAGCTCTTTGACGACTGTCGGAGAATAATAAAACCTTTCTTCCTTCATTAGGCAGTCTATCTAGCTTTCCAGTTTTATCCGGTACAGCTGGTTGAGCTTGAAACTGAGCTTTTATTAAGTTGAAGAATGATTGATTGCCGCGCGTGCTAAATGAGGTTAACTGCATTTTAGCTAACTCATGGCGGCAATGGGGACAAGTTGCAAACGTGAATATGTCAGGACGGGCTTTAGCTGTGTAATCACTATAGTAAAGCTTTCTGATTCCTTTCTTATCATCTAAAGAATCATCAGAAAAATCAATAAAGCCACTTTTTACATCGAGATAACATGGTAATATCTTATTCTTTCCTTGTTTTTCCGGAAGACGATATTCATTAGATGGAATGAATAAATGAATCTCATAAACTTCGCCTTCATTTATCATTCCGGGTTGATGCCAAAGATAGGTACGCCGTTTGTATACTACATCATCTTTCAATACAAAGCCTCGAAAGAATAAACTACCACAACGACGGTCGTTATACAACTCATAAATCGCACTTCCACATTCTTTGCACGTTAGACTTCCGTCGTCAAAAAAGATTTCTCCTAATGTTAGTTCGCCTTCTGTGTGTGAATGAGAGCATTCAGGATTAGTACATGCATACACTCCTTTTATTCCTCGAAAAAGCATATGCATTCTTGCCGGGAACAATACGACTCCTTCGTCGTTTTTTGCTAACGGCGCTATTGCTAATAATACGCTAACAGCATGAAGAGCAGCATCCAGAGAACAATCCGGGAAAATACCCTTTGCTAATTCCTGCAATGAAACCGCTTTTCCACGGCATAATTCAAATAATAGACAGAAAGGTTTGTAATCCACCAAATGATTGTATAGCCACTGATATGCCTCTTCCGATTTTGAAAAAGGAGCTTGTGAATTAGTAATATCTCCCCAGAATTCATTTAGCGCATTCAGCCTGTCGGGATTATCCCCTTCAAACTCCTTAGGATCTGCAGACTCGAATTTGTCAATAGGAATACCATATTCGCTGCCGCTGCCAATCTGCTCTTTTTCTCCTGTTAAATAACAGAACTGACGCGCATTATCACAAGCAGTTAATTCATTTGCAAACCGCATTACCGCTTCACGATCTTCTTTCGTTTTATCAGGCATACTTGCAGTTGTCAGAATGAATTGAACTCTATTCCGATCAATACCCAAGCGGTGAAACAGCCGACGTATCAAAAGAGCTACTTCACCACCGGCAGAACCTCGATACATATGTGCTTCATCGATGATAAACAGAATTTTATTGTCGGGATTCTTATCTAGCCATTCTTTGGTATCTTCCCATATCTTTTTCTCTCTCGGACGAAGCAACATATATTCCAGCATAGAATAGTTCGTAATTAAGATATCTGGACAGAATTGTTGCATCTCAAAGCGCGTTACCAATTCCGCATCTTCATCGTTCGGAATATGTTTGCTTATAAGTAGTTTTTCAAGAAAGCTATCATAATCTTCTTTTGCTGGCAGCTTGCCGTCTTTAGTCAGCTTCTTCAAAAACTCCCTATCTTCTTCAGAGTCTGGATTAAGCATTCTATTATACTTATCTGCTAAAGCAAGGTCATCATTTTTTCTGGGCTCTTTTCCTGCGTAAGGAGTCCTTCCAGTATACATACCAAACTGAGGACGACGGCTATGATAACCGCATACGGAACGAAAAGCACTAACAAAATGGTGTTCGGGATCCCCAATCAATCTTCGCAAACGGCTGATTTGATCAGAAACCAATGCGTTCATTGGATACATTATAATTGTTCTGACGCCGCGCAACGCCCAGCTTTCAGGATAATTCATAGCTTCATCTGCAAGTTTTGCCATCAAAGGCCACATAAAACACTCTGTTTTACCTGAACCGGTACCGGTTGATACAAATAAGTCTTTTCCCTGATAGGCCGCTTCCAATGCCGCGATCTGATGACAAAACGGAGCAGGATGTACCCCTAACTTTGCGTCAGACAATGCTGTGAAATACTCTTTCATCCATTCAGGCAATACCGATGATAATTGGATGCCATTCTGTTTGCTTTTATAAGCAGGCGAAGACTCGATATATGGTTTTTGGTAAAGAACACCTTCTTGATGTAGTTTATCCTGTGTGGCAGAAAGAAGTACTGGAGATTTTCCAAAATACTGCGATTTTATATAGTTTTCAAGAGCTTTACGTAATTGTAAATGAACTCCATTTGCGCCGTTTGTCATAATAATTCCTCCACGAATTGATATCCCATGGAACTCAGTTCTTTTTTGAAAACAGGATAAAACTGCTTTGACATTTTTCGGATAAACATCGGTTCCTCTTTAGGTGCAAAATCATATCTTGTTGGCCAACTATAAAGCCTAAAGAAGTATTCTTCAGACAACGGGAGGCGGTATCCAACCCTGATCTCCATCATACTTCCTGTATCTTTTGCTTTTATTTTCGGTAATGTTCCATAGCGCATCAAAAGTGCAACCGCTATTCTGCGATATCCTCCATATGCTATTTCATTGGTAAAGTAGTCCTTTATACGCCACTCCGGGATTGATTTATGTTGGAACACTCCATCTTGAAAGCGATAAAAAGAGTATATCTTATTTGGTTCTCCAAATCTTGCTAAAGAGATGCGATCGTCATAATTGGGTTTCTGTTGCCAATAGCTTATAGTGAATGGCGGATCCAGTCGCAAAAACTCCGTATTTTCAGGCCAAGCAATTTCTTTCCAATCATCAAAGCTTAATATCTCGTCAAGATAGTTTTCAACACTTTGTTCTTGTAACCCAAACAGATTAGCAACAGATCTATCGGAAGAGTGTTTAGTTGTTGAGTAAAATCCCAATCCACTCATGAATAGTTTTGCATCGGGAGAAGCTCCTCTTACTAGGCAGATATTATCGCTTACTGCTTCAGACAAAGCCGCCGGGGAGACACAGTTAGCTGAATGGTATAAAAAGCCGTTATGAAGATAAACTGAATATATTTCTTCAACTAAAGCTGTTTTATCATCCGGGAATAAAGCATAGATTTCAGGGAATAAATCTGTATACGCATCAATGATTTTTACAATCCTATGCTTGAAATGCTTAACAGACACCTTGTCATGTTCCTCGTTTTGATCCCATAATGATGCGAGAGCCATTTGACCTGCTACACTATAAACGATTTGGCAGATAGAGTCCACATTATTTATAGATATATTTAATTGTTTGCCAATAGATTCTAATAATCGATTCTTCATTTCATTCTTCTGTGTAATAACTTGAAGCTATTTCTTTTACATATCCAGAAATGCCGGATTCTATTTCAATCGTTTCTTTTAAAACCTCTGTTTTTCCGGTAAGTACTGACAATGGCAACAAGCCAAATAAGATTTCTAAATCCTTATTATGATTAGCATTATCCATTATTGCTTTTGCATCCGACAGAACTGCTTCAATACGATTAAGCAAGAGTTTACTGATGCCCAACTGTTTAAACGAAGTAATAGATAGCGGTTGTTTTCGTTTTGCGGTAAACGAAAGAAAATCATCAGCACGCGCACCAGACAACCACTCTATGTCCGAAATCGTTTCGATGAAGTTTTCACTAAACACAGGGAACATATAGTTGTAAAGTCCTTTGGGTTCTATCAACATATCTTCCGCATATGGATGTAACCAAAGAATTTGCTTATCACTCTTTCCAATCAATTGAGGCAACTCATCGTTCCAACCTTCTCCAAACATATTATTGATTGATACGATCTTTTCATCACAGTCGTTCAAAATTTTGATAATATCATAGTTTATACCTTTACCAATAATTAGTCTGCCGGAACCTTTGCCAAACAACGAAAACGACAAACACTCTGTTACTTCTTGTCCACCGGGACCGATAACCAACAGTGGCATCTGATTGATATATGAAGAGTATAAAAACGCGGACAGCATTTCACATAGCTCAGTTCTTATACCAAAAGAGTATGATAAATTCTGAGATATTAGATTCATTTCATCATTCCAGTTTCCTGAGACTTCGGTATCATCTGACGGAGCATTATTTATTGCACAAATGTACTGCCAATTATTGCTTTGGTATCCGGATATGGTATTTCCAGCTTGGGGAAGGAACATCGATAAATCAGCAATAAAACCGGCTATATCTTTTTGAGATTCAGCTATTTTCTGGCGAACAGCAGTAACAGTGTCTTTCCCTAATGCCTCATATCTGTCGATTTCGACTTGAAGCTCTTCTAATCTTGCTTCAGCTTGATAGATTTTGGAAGTTATATTACCATGCTCTTTTTCAGCTTCAACTATGGAATTGTTCACAGCCGAGAGACGCTGTTCAGCTTCCTCGACTTCCACTTTACCTTTCTTTCGTATTTCATCAACTTCCGCTTGCTCGGCAGCGATTTCTGCATTATGTTCTTCAAGCCATTTTTGATATGCTATCTTGTCACAGGATTCCTTAAGCCCTTTATGATTTTCCAGCATTTTGACAATCAGCCCGGAATCCACATCTTCGACATCAATATGCTGTTCGACCGTATGCAAAAAAGAATCTATGCGATCTTGTGCTTCTTGATATGATATACAAAATTCATCTGAAAACCGTTGAACCATAGATTCATTTAGAACATCTCTCAGCAAATGTATTACCTTTCTCCAATCGTTTTTACTGATACCTTCTGCTTTGAAGATAGGCCAATTCAATCTTTGAATAAACATCTGCTTAATGAAATCATTTGTAGAATATGTAGGAAGACGCTTTAACGGATTCTCAAGAGTAATACGAGAATAAAATAATCTTCTATGACTTAATTTGATTGTATCAGTTATATTTATTTCAAAATAAGGTAAAGAGAATACATTATTTTTTAGTTTTATACTGATATCAACGTCATTTTTTTGAGTATTACAATTACTCAAATCACATAATACTCCCTTGATTAGGTCATCTTCAGTAACTGCAAACAGTACTTTGTTGCTCAAATATACAGGTATTTGCGCTCCTTCTCTCAAAGATTGAATTAACTGTTCAACGTCTGTAAACGTATTGAATACATATATCTCGATGGGAGCTTGATTTCCAATATAAGTAGCGTCAGCTCGCCACTGACCAGATTCGTTTTGACGTTCATTCCATCTCCACAGTCCCACAAAGTCGGATTCTTTAGGTCCATCTTTTCTAAAGATAAACATACGATTATCAAAGATTTTTTCTTTGCTTTCATCAAATTCCACTTTGACAATCTGCTCATCTACTACATCTGCTAACCGTTTCAACCATATCTCACTGTTTTTGTCGGGACGATTTACTCTACATAATGATACACGCATTTCTTCCATTTTTATCCTCTTCCTATTCTCTAAACTAATCTCATGTTTTAAATTCAGGTATTGTTTCGTATGATTGTGCTATAAAGAAGTTTATATGCCGAACGGGATATCTCTCCTCGCCGTATCGCTTTCTTTAGCCATTTTCTTGTTAATGGATAATCTGAAAGCTTTTCAGCCATCGAACCCAGACTATGAGAAATTGGTACAAAAGCACCAGAACACAATTCTAATCTTTTAACAAGAACCTCATCCGAAATCATAAAGGTCTTTTTTAAACTTTTATTCTCAAAACAAATTCTTCTGATGAAATCACAACCCTGATATATTTTGATTTCCGTTCCCAAGGACAGGTCATCAATCATCAGTGTTTGGTTGCCGTTTATCTTGTAGATATAGTTTACTTTTCCCTTGAAGAAAACCACAGCTTTTCCATCGAATTGTGCTGTAATTGTAATCAGTTTTAGCTTAGGAATCTTTAGATAGGTTTCATCATTTAAAACCATTCCGCTATTGTCCTTAATCTCTATTTCCGGAATAGATTTCGTTTTATTTAGAGGTTGCCGTACTAAATACGAAAAGCCTAAAGCTCCAGATTTACCTATTGATACTAATTGCTCTCTAAGTTGAGTATTAAGTCTATATAAACGCCCATCTTGAGTATTGCATACATTTGATGTCGAAGGAAAAGATTTCAACTCTGCGTCATCGCCGCAAAGGTAGTAATACAGATCAAATGTGTTATGATATAAGAAATAAGGAGCTTGTATATATGGCGGCCACACCGGATAAAACAGAGTGGGTCTTTCTGTTAAGAAAATAGAGTATTTCAAGAAAAACTTCGCGGACAACTCCGAAAACCGTTTAACATGAATTCTATATAAATACCATGTTGAAAAAGGATTACTTCCGATTGGCGTCACTTCAGTTTTTTCAATGTCTTTTGGTATTTGATACCCATGAATTGGAGAACGGCGTAGTAGATAATAGATGTTATTTGAAGACGCCTTACCACCAGACTGAAGAATTTTCCCGCTTTTGGCATCAAAAAAAGTTCCGCTCGGACTTACACCGATTACTTTCTTTGACCAGAACCTCAACAATTGATCATTTGGATTATCATACTCTATTTCATATTTTGTGCTCGGTTTTGAACCTACGCTTAAATAAGTGGTTTTTTCTTTTTCAATACGATCAAAGGAGTATCTATAATTCCCGTTATCTCCGTTGTCACAAGAAATCCTAATATAATCACATTTTGCGTTATTTACAGGAGGATAGAAAAAACCTAATTGCAGTTCAAATCCGCCGTTCATTAACTCTATACGAAGCGGCATTGTATGACTATTCATACTTCGAATTGTTCGACCATATGTCGGATCAAAACTTGCTTGTCTTTCATCACACTCTTTGTTAGGTGATGATGGATCGTGTCTAAAGTGTTGAGTGTTTAATCCAGGTGCAGTTAAAAGAACATTTTGAGCACATAGCTCGCACACAAAATGTCCACTCCTTGCAGATACGCCATAAGGATACATTTCTACCGCTTCCTCAACCGTAATGCGTCGATATCCAATTTTTGAATCCCAAACACATACATGCGTTAAAGGCATTTTTCTTCTCCTTCAATACCAGTACAATCACACAAATCGGCGATTAGATAAATACAATAGAAATAACACAATATCCATTGTAATTATATATCATATTAACTATATTTTCAACATTATTCTTCGAATTGTGACAAATAATACTCATTATTTCTTTCGTAATGTTGATAACAATAAAACAACGTACTCACTATTCCGTCAAATCAAAAGAAAAGGATCTTGTTTTTTATGATGTAGTTCGTATTTAAATTACATCAGCTTTTTCTTTGTTCCTAAAAGAGAAAAGTGTTAAAGGTTACAAAAATCTCTTTTAGAATTCTTGACTTTTGAATGTATATTTGCTATTCTAAAAGAGAAAACTGTTAATAGTTGCAAAAATCTCTTTTAGAAGGTGCAGTTATGGAAATCAGACGTGACTATTATTTGAATAAAATGATAAGCAGAAAGCATAACGGTATGATTAAGGTTATCACTGGGGTTCGACGTTGCGGAAAATCGTATTTGCTTAATACATTGTTTTACAATCATCTGATTGAAAACGGAATCGCAAAAGACCACATCATCAGATTTGCTTTTGATTCTGCTGATGATTTATATTTGATTGGTGAAAGCCTTATTGAGCTTGAATCATCAAAAAAGAAG
>JAHLBL010000339.1 GCA_020625635.1 bacterium | reverse complement strand
TTTTTCATTAACCACATTAAGAATAGCTTTTAATTCCTCTAAAGAATAAATACGCTTTTCTGACTTCTCTGTTTTAACTACAGATACATTTTTACAGGGGTTATTTGTGATTATCTCACATCGTATTGCATATTGCATAACGTCTGAGATAAAAGACAAATAATGCTTTTGGCTTTTTGTAGAAAGACCTTTTCCAGTACGTTGATTAACACCATCTTTTGAAAGGTTAATAATAAACTGTTGTATCTGACGATATGATAGTTTATCAACATATGTATTGCCGATAGCTTTATATGTTCGTTCTCGACAACTCTTTAGACGTTCGATAGAGCTCTGTTTTTGTTCTTTGGTAGTGGAGATTAATGTGAGCCATTCTTCTGCTAAATCGCAAAACTTTATATGACGATACTCACACGTATTACAATTGCTTTTGCACTTGTCCTCAAAAAGTATTGCGTACTTTTCTGCCGCTTTAAAAGCTTGTTTTTCTGTTAAGTCTTTATTTGGCTTGAATGTTGCACTCTTGATAATCTGTTTGTGTTCAAATGTGTAGCCGCAAGATACCCTTATTAAGAATGAAAGTTCTCCTTTCTTATTAATTCTTTTTTGTATGTTTGCCATTATGTTGTGCTCCTTTCTGAATTAGAAGCACAGACAGTATTTTCATTATAACATTGTATACTCAATTTGTCCATGAGATAATTCATGTCAATCAAACGTTTACTCGCGATATTTATAGTCGGAATCTCGCCTTGCTTGACCATTCGGCGTAAAGCACGGAGTGTTATAGCGGTGTCAGGGTCGATATGTTTAAGCTCTGACATAGCTTGAGGGACAGTTCTTAAACGCGGAGTTTGTGGATAAGTAGCTTTTAGTGGGCTCTCTATATTATTAATCATATATTTCACCTCATTTCATTTGTTACATAAGGGGCAGGGAGCGTTGTAGCTCCCTGCCGATGTTGGGTTATCTTCTGATAAGTCCAGTATAACTGGACTTATCAGCGCTCCAGCCGATACCATACTTGATGACTATAGGCTCTACGATATCAAGAAGGTTACGCTTCGGAATCGGAGTATCCTTGGCTTGCCAATCAGGGTTACTTGACACAA
>JAHLBL010000338.1 GCA_020625635.1 bacterium | reverse complement strand
GCGTAGTAGGACTTGATCATAGCGCCCTGCATCTGCTGAGGTGACTTACAGGTTGAGAGGTGGGGGATAAGGTCGGGATAATAATGCTCGCAGAACTTGATCCATCCGGGTGAGCAGGATGTGATCATCGGGAGTGTACCGCCTTCCTTAACGCGGTGGATAAACTCTGTGCCTTCCTCCATGATCGTGAGGTCAGCGCCGAAGTTGGTGTCAAATACCTTGTCAAAGCCGAGCATTCTGAGAGCGGCTACCATCTTGCCTGTTACGTTGGTGCCGATGGGCATACCGAAGCACTCGCCGAGTGTAGCTCTGATAGAGGGAGCTGTGTGAACAACAACGTGCTTGGTCGGGTCGGCGATAGCGGCGAATACCTTCTCGGTATCGTCTCTCTCAACGAGAGCGCCTGTGGGACATACGACTGTGCACTGTCCGCAGCTTACGCAGGATACGTCGCCGAGCTCCTTGTCAAACGCGCAGGTGATAGCTGTGTCGAATCCGCGGTTGTTGGCGCCGATAACGCTTACATACTGATTCTTACAAGCGGCTACGCAGCGGCGGCAGAGGATACACTTGTTGTTGTTGCGTACGAGATGAAGTGTTGAGCGATCCTCCTCGTAGTGAGTTTCCTCACCCTGGAACTTGTTCTCGTCTACGCCGTACTCGAGGCAGAGCTGCTGAAGCTCGCAGTTATCGCTTCTCGGGCAGGAGAGACACTTCTTGTCGTGGTTCGAAAGAAGCAGCTCAAGGTTCATCTTTCTGTATTTCTGGATCTGGGGTGTGTTTGTGAAGATCTCGGTGCCCTCTCTGTCGATGGGGTATACGCAGGCAGCTACTAAGCTTCTCGCGCCCTTAACCTCGCAGAGACACATACGGCAGGCGCCGATCTCGTTGATATCCTTTAAAAAGCAAAGTGTCGGGATTTTGATACCGAACTTATGGCAGGCTTCAAGAATAGTGGTATTCTTTTCAACGGTATAGTCCTTGCCGTTGATTTTAATGTTAAGCATTTCCATAGCAATATCTCCTTTCTTTTAGCCTTTGTAAATTGCCTTGAACTTACATGTGTCGATACAAGCGCCGCACTTGATGCACTTGCTGTGGTCGATCTCGTAAGCGGGCTTCTTCTTGCCGGGCGC
>JAHLBL010000337.1 GCA_020625635.1 bacterium | reverse complement strand
GTCTTGTTTTTTTATTGGGGCTTAGCGCGACAGCCCCTTTTTATAATACAAGCGAGGAGCGCTGTGAACCGTGCAGGTTATTTAAAAAGTGCTGCTACTGCCACCAAGTGCTGCCAACTTGCGCAATTCACCTCTGTCTGCCGATCCAGTCGTATTTTCTGAGGTGACCGAACGTCGGACAGCTGCTGCCCGACACGACGTCCATCAGGCAGAGCCTCTCACCGACGACCTCATACAGCACAAAATCATCGTAATACACCGTGGTGAGATACGTCTCGAACTGCGGCATATGCTTCTTCCGATATCCGAGCGCGCTGACAAAGCTCCTCTGGAGCGCCTGCGTCAGCCGCTCAACGCCGTCGTCGGGACGCGCTCCTCCCGAAAAGCGGTACTCGTACGGATAAAAAAGCAGCAGGTTCTTCCTCGTCTCGAGCTTCTCGAGAAACACCCTGACGTCCTTCTCGTAGCTGTGCAGGATCTCCCCGCTCCTGATACGCTCGAGGTCGCCGACCGAGGACTGCCGCAGCGCGGCGTGCATACGCGTCACAGTTATCTCGCTCTCGTTTTTCAGCTTGTCGGACTTGCTCTCGTACCCTATTATAAACCCGCGCTCGTCGATCATATAATGCGGAGTGAGCACGCTCGACGCCTTCAGGCTCGACTGGCTCGCGATCAGCTTGAAGTCTATCCCGTAGCTTCCCGAGTACGCGTCGCACTCGGCGTGAGCCTGACTTTCGTGCCAGAAGAACCGCTGCGGATGACGCTCGCGCATAAGGCGCGAGTTGTTCAACAGCTCCACCATATAAAATTCATAATTGCATTTCGGATCGTTGCGCACGAAGTTCTTGATCGTCACAGGCGCGTCAAGCTGCCTCAGCATAAGTTCAGGTTTCAATTCGCTTACCTCTTAAAACAGATTACGGCTTTATACTATCACACCGCCCTGACGATTGCAACAGGGTAGGTCGGGTTTGACCGAGCCGCCGCTTCTATTGTGGAAAACCTACAAAATCGCAGTCCGATTTTTGTACAGTATTTTCCACTTTTCGCTGCCCGTGTAATAGTGACAAAAAATAAATAATAAGTTATAATTAGGATGAATATTTATAGTCTGCGGGTTTCCGCGGCTGAAAGGAGTTTTT
>JAHLBL010000336.1 GCA_020625635.1 bacterium | reverse complement strand
GTTATCGCCGACGGCGGTATCAAATACAGCGGCGACATCGTCAAGGCTCTCGCGGCAGGCGGAAGCGTCTGCATGGTCGGCTCGCTCGTGGCGGGCTGTGAGGAGAGCCCCGGCGAAAACGAGATCTTCCAGGGACGTCAGTTCAAGACCTACCGCGGAATGGGCTCGCTCGGAGCTATGGGTCAAGGCAGCTCGGACAGATACTTCCAGGCCGCGAACAAGAAGTTCGTTCCCGAGGGCGTAGAGGGACGCGTACCCTACAAGGGAATGCTCTCCGACACCATCTACCAGATGATGGGCGGTCTCAGAGCAGGTATGGGCTACACAGGCTGCGCCACCATCGAGGAGCTCCACAGGAAGGCTCGCTTCGTTCAGATTTCCGCTTCCTCGCTGCGTGAGAGTCATCCTCACGATATCCAGATCACCAAGGAAGCCCCGAACTATTCATTTAACGGATAATATTTTTAAAACGGATGGCTCAAATGTCAAAATGAGCCATCCGTTTCTTATATTGATATATTAATAGTGAAAAGTTCCAAGTGTTAAGCAATTACTTTTCGCTATCCACTATTAAGTTATCACTTAATTGACGCATACATTCAAACGGGGCAGCCTTGAGCTGCCCCGTCTTTTGTCTTATTTACTTTACTCTGATGATGTTTTTCTGAGCGTCTACAACGAAGGTCATCGGAATGCTTACGGTCTTTTTGTCGGAGGTCTTGTACTTGAGGGTGAAGTGGTTTGTGCCCTTCGCCGTGCCGACGATCTTGAAGGTGTACTTGTTTGTCTTGAAGTCGTATTTGCACTTTACCTTGACGTTGTTGTTGTCTGTCTTATATGTCCAGTCGTAGCCGTAAGAGGTCTTGCCGATCGCCTTGAAGTAGTATGCCTTTGCGAGCTCTCCTGTCTTTGCTGTCTTTTCGGCAGCCTGTGAAACGACGATTTCGGACTTCTGGGCGGCGTGAGCCTGAGCTGAGCCCTCGTAAGCCGCGTTGGCGCTTACTGCCGAGATCATTGCGAAGGATGAAACTGCTATAATAACTGCGATTAAAGTTGCGATGATTGATTTTGATGTTCTCTTTGTGTTTGTCATTTTGATTATCTCCTTTAGTCTCTTAAGGCAACACCGCATAATTCAGGTGTGCGGATTGCGTAGTCAGATTTTT
>JAHLBL010000335.1 GCA_020625635.1 bacterium | reverse complement strand
GGTATGATAGCAATGGAAATTGTAAAGACTTACATGAGTACCGATCCTCTGACTGCGGATAAATATGTGCGCCGAGTTAAAAAAGTGCAGAAAATCAATGATGAATACTGCACACCTGTAAAATGATACACCCGCCAATACGGACATGAGAAAAACGGATTATTCTCATTTTACGCTTACGTTACATACAGGTCATAGAAAAATGCCTGCCGCTCAAACAGAACGGCAGGCTGATTTTATTGATAGTTTTTTGCTTTGGTAAAACAGCTATTTGCGGATAAAAGGTAAACGGCAAATCGTACCGCTTTTACCTTGATTTTGTTTTTTGTCGCCTTCGGCTTTGATACGACCTTCGCGATTTTGGGGTCGGCAGAGCTGTATTTCTTGCTGAGCTTGCTGTTTCCCTTACAACGCCTGCAATTAAACTTAAAAGCCCTCGCGCGTCAACACCGACTTCAGCTCTGAGATAATATCGTTCAGATCATCGGTCAGCCTGTCGCTGTGCGTCAGCATATCGTCAAAAAGGCAGTTGAGGTTTTCCTCGAATCGTTCGGGGAGGATCTCGCAGTTCTGCGCGCAGAGCCCGACCAGTCGCTTTTCGCCCGGATGTGTCAGCCTATTCAGCGCGAAAATCACATCAAAATACGATTCTAAAAACGCGGCAGTCCTGTGAACTACGCTTACTCTGTCGTTTCTGCCGTTCGCTTTTTTCAGCTGGAGGGAATACGCGGGCATAGCGTTATATAAAAGATTGGTGTTTCTTATTATGATGTTGTTACGCAGCTCGTCGGGATAAGGAACGGAAAAACGGTCTTTGGCGCTTTGAAGTCGTCCGCGCTTATCACAGATGATCTTACAGGTAAGGAGATTGTGCCACATACAGGTGGTGTACCCGTTATGCGCCTCAAATTTTTCCGCAGCACTCGCGACACCGCCGCAGAATTCGTCTAAATCACGGTAAAGGATATCTATGTCGATTCCGTTGTTCAGAACGCAGTTATCCTCGTATTCCCAGTAATGATTACCGATTTCCATATATTCGCAGTAATCAGCCAGTAACGCGCGTCTGCTTTCTTCCTCGATCGGCGCGGTGATATAAACATACACATCATAATCGGATTTTTCGTCATAGTTTTCTCCCGAACGCGAGCCGCCGAGCGCGATCGC
>JAHLBL010000334.1 GCA_020625635.1 bacterium | reverse complement strand
TCATGGCGATACTCATGGCAACCGCGCTGATCATGTCCATCGCCGCCATTTCCGCTTCGGCGGCAGGCTACACATCCATCCCTGGTACTTCAACTACCTTTACTAAAGATGTAGTTGTTGACAGCGATGCGAATATCCCCCACGAGATTTTCAGTTTTACAATTGAATCGGGTACTGCTCAGTCTGCTACCAATTCTACTGTAGCTATTCAGGCAGGCCCCAATCCTTCTGCTGTAGTAGTCAATACGGTCGAGTTCACTTCGACTCATAGTACCACAGCCGGAACTCCCTCTGACAATACCGACACGACTAAAAAGTATGCTCGGGAAACTGTCAGCATCGATTTCAGCGGTGTTACATTCAACGAGCCGGGTATCTACCGTTACCTGCTCAAAGAGACAGCGGGTACGACAGCAGGTATGACCTACGACAACAGGACTTTATCTCTTGACGTCTATGTCGTTGATACCAACGGAACCCTTTCAGTCAGTGAATATGTGCTTCATGAAGGACAGGGTACTATCAGCTCAAACAGCACAAGCGGCTCTAACGGCGTTGAAACAAAAGTATCAGGCTTTGTTAATACTGCCGCTTCGCATGAAATTGAATTCGGTAAGGAAGTTACGGGTAACCAGGGTTCCAAGGATAAATACTTTGCTGTAAAAATCCAGTTGACTCCCGGTTCCAATACTGTCATCGACGACGCCAGTACCTTCCCCGTAATCATGACAAACGCTGAAAAGCAGCCTACCCCCTCAGCCGCTACCAATCCCTCTTATACTGCTGCTCTTATGTCGGAGAAAAACAACGTTGATTATCTCACAGGCGGTCAGCTCAAGGGCGGTCACACATTCTATATCAAGGATGGTCAGTATATAAAGGTTCAGGGACTTCCCGCAGGCGTTACATACGCTGTTACCGAGACTCCCGAGGATTATACACAGGTAAACGGAATCACTACCGAAGTTTCCGGAAAAACCGTTGCGTACAGCGATCCTAACACAGGCACCTTGTCGAACGACATTAAGACAGGTTATACCAACAATAAGGAAGGCGTTATCCCCACGGGCGTTCTGCTCACTATCGCTCCGTTCGCTATCGGTATCTTCCTGTTCGGCGCGCTGATCATCTTCTTTGTTGCAAAGCGCAGAAGAGAGAATTATTGAAAGAATCATCGGCAAGATGATGATGA
>JAHLBL010000333.1 GCA_020625635.1 bacterium | reverse complement strand
CGCGCTTTCTTCCGTTTATCTTTGTAGGAAATAACTGTAGTCGTGCAATTGATGGTATGTCCCAGATAGACTTCGTTATCAAGAATACCCGCTATGGTTCTGTCGTTCCAGCTGTACGGTTCCGACGGGTCGGTCAAAGCTCCGTATTTACCTTGTGTTTGATAACGATATGCCGAAGGCTTAAGTATCTTTTTATCTTTTAAGATATTAGCTATATACTTAGGACCTTTTCCTTCGGCGCACAGTTCAAAAATCATTTTGACTACAGGCGCAGTTTCCTCATTTACTAGGAGATTACATAGCTTGCCGCTGTCGGGATCCCGTTTGTAACCATAGGGAATATTTGTGCTGACTCGCTCTCCGCGCTCGGCTTTTGCCTTAAAAACCGCTCGGATTTTTTTGCTAGTATCTCTCGCAAACCATTCGTTGAACAAATTCTTGAAGGGAGCGAGCTCGTTTCCGTCTTGATATAATGAGTCGAACTGATCGCTGATTGCGATGTACCTGATGTTGTTCCGCGGGAATATAAACTCTGTGTAGTTTCCTACTTCGATGTAATTTCTGCCGAGTCGTGATAAATCTTTAGTGATTATTATTCCGACTTTACCTGTTTCAACAAGTGACAGCAATTCCTGAAAGGCGGGACGGTTAAAACTTACGCCCGAATATCCGTCATCAATGAAGACCTGAATGTTTTTGAAACCGTTTTCCTCGGCGTACTTTGTTAGAATTGATTTTTGATTTACTATGCTGTCGCTGTCGCCTGAGTTTTCGTCTTCCTGCGAAAGACGACAGTATAGCGCTGTTATTTTATTATCTTGGTTTGACATTTTTATCTCCTTTCTTTGTCAAACCGATTGGGAGTTCGCAGTAATCTGCAACAACAATATACTCCCAATCGGCTTGTTTGTCCAGACCATTTATGAGGCTTTGTCTATATTAATTTCTAAAAGTCTTTTTATTACGTCGTCTACAGTTCTGTCAGCTGCATCAAAGAAAGAGTTAACAATATATTTATTTCTGCCTATAGTGTATTCTCTTTGAGTAACTATACGTTTGTTTTCCGTTTCAATAATTGTCCTTCTATTGATAGCTGTCTGTATAGATTCATCGTAATCATAATTGTCATTTAGTTTTATTTTTATTTCATTCAATTTATTTCATCTCCTTTCAATTTATAAACTCAATCCCATTTCCT
>JAHLBL010000332.1 GCA_020625635.1 bacterium | reverse complement strand
CGCGGCTGGTCGTTCATCAAAAAGGCGGGTACTATCATCCTGCTTTCCACAATCGTTCTCTGGTTCCTCAGCCGCTTCGGCTTTGTTGACGGTTCGTTCACAATGCTCGGCGAGGATGAGATCTCTAACAGTATGCTCGCTGCTGTAGGAAACGCGATCGGCTGGATATTCGCTCCTCTCGGCTGGGGCAACTGGCAGGCTGCCGTGGCTTCGATCACGGGACTTATCGCCAAGGAAAACATCGTCGGCACAATGGGTGTGCTCTACGGTGGCGGAGAATTGTCCGTATGGGCTACTCTCGCGGGCGTGTTCACAAGTGTTACGGGTTTCTCGTTCCTCGTGTTCAACCTGCTCTGCGCTCCCTGCTTCGCGGCTATGGGCGCTATACGCCGTGAGATGAACTCGGCGAAGTGGACAGCGTTCGCTATCGCTTACCAGTGCGGTTTTGCTTATGCCGTAGCTCTCTGCATCACTCAGATCGGCGGAGCGTTTACGGGCAATCTGAACATTATCGGATTGATCGTTTCGATCCTTATTATCGCTGGAATGCTGTTTATGCTGTTCAAGCCGTATAAGGAAGCCAATAAGCTTACTAAAAAGGTAAGGGTGAAATAATTATGTTCGGTTGGTTGGCAGCCAATATCGGCACTATAGCCATATGCGCTGTACTGATCGCCGTTGTAACCGCGATCATCATAAGTATGATAAGAAAGAAAAGAATGGGCAAATCCGTAGTTTGCGGCTGCGGAAACTGCAAGGGCTGCGCAATGTCCGGACAGTGTCACAAAACAAATCCATAATTTACAGGGCGGAGGAAACAGGTTTTCTTCCGCCTTGCCATTTCTGCGCCGATATGATATAATGCTTCCGTAAAGGAGGCGACGGCTGTGGTACTTAAAGAGTCGGGCGAGATGTATCTGGAGACAATATATGTGCTTAAACAGAAAAAGGCTTTTGTGCGCGCAATCGACGTCGCGTCGGAGCTCGGCTACTCCAAACCGAGCGTGAGCCGCGCGATGGGTATTTTACGCGACGGAGGGTATATCAAGGTCGGACAGGACGGAGGAATAACCCTGACCGATTCGGGTATGGATGTTGCCGAACGCACCTACGAGCGTCACACGGTACTGAGCAAGATGTTTATGCGCCTCGGCGTGGATGAGGAAAACGCCGTTAACGACGCGTGTAAAATCGAGCACGTTATCAGCCCCGCT
>JAHLBL010000331.1 GCA_020625635.1 bacterium | reverse complement strand
CACAAACGCACACCAAAAGTCAAGATTTTTTGAAAAATAGTATCACAAATCTGGGAACAATTTTGAACAATTTTGAACGGTCATAAATTGTCGAAACTATAATGGTCGCTAAAGTTGACGTAATGAAAGAATAGCAAATCTTTCTATGCGAGAGCAGTGATTATCTACCTTATTTCCCCTGTACCGTGAACACTGCTCATTCACGCACCGAAAGTTGAAACTCCTCCAAATCTCGGTGCTTCGCTGCAATTGGGCTGTGGGGATTGGTAGCTTTTAAGCAAATTAGATTTGCTTAAAACACAAGAGAGTTGAGAGAGGTTGCTTTCTGTGATTTTTGTAAAAAATGGAATTATTTAGTGGAAACACTTGAAAACAAAAATACATTTGTAAAGTCCACGATGAACGAGATTAAATACGAATATCGCGACGGATGTAATGAGTTAACGCTGATAAAACAACTCTGACCTTAATCGGTGTTTGAAAGCGGCATATAAACTTGTGTAATTGTTACAGAAAACAGTATAACACTTTGCGGTCACAGCTTAGGCTGTGACCGTTTTTTTTATAAGGAAACTGCTTTGTTCACCGCGCTTATCAAAATTTTGTGAAATCCTACAAAAGTCAGAATTTCCGTTGCATAAATATGTTAAATAATAATTGAATTTTTCATTTGTAGTTAGTTAATATCACGATAAATTATTGCAATATACGTGTTAATACGAAAAAATGTTGTGAAAAGCCACCAAATTACGCTGTTTTTTGAAATTTGCAAATGGGAACATTTTAGATTACAATCGAGATGATAGTATAACTGTACCTATAGCATTTTAAGGTAAAGGAGATGAGGATATGTTATTGCGTTTTAAGAAGAACGTAGTGTATGCGGCTGTGCTGGGGTTGTTTTTGCTCAGTGCGATTGTTACGTCCGTAATCGTTAACGCGACTACGTACCATACCATCCGTATCAATTATCTTTATGTTGACGGAACCCACGCGCACGACCCGTACATTGCGACGTTCTCCGCAGGTCAACCGGTCGACATCACGGTCACGAATCCCAACGTCAACGGTTACGACCCAATGATGCTCAATGAGGGCGAGACTAACCCCATGGCGCTTCCGAATAGCGGAGCGTTGGCTAAAACGACTGCCGTCAATATCGATTCTCTTAATAATAACGTGACTTACACGGTCTATTATGTCGCGGGTTTGTCGCATTACAGAGCTCGCTACTATCTGCAAAACGTGTAT
>JAHLBL010000330.1 GCA_020625635.1 bacterium | reverse complement strand
TCCCGCATGCATAAGGGGCTGCTCTTTTCGAGTCAGCCCCATGCTTTTTTGTTATTACTGGGCGGAGAATTCGTCCTTGCCTACTCCGCAGAGGGGGCACTCGAAATCAGCGGGAAGATCCTCGAACTTTGTACCGGGCTCAATGCCGTACTCGGGAGCACCTGCTTCCTCGTCGTATTCCCAACCGCAAACGTCGCATACGTATACCATCATATCGCTCCTTTCTTTGAAAAATATCCGATTATAACTCGGCGATAACCTCTACCTCGACCAGCACATTCTTAGGAAGCTGCTTAGCGGCTACGCAGGAACGAGCGGGTTTACCCGTGAAGTATTTGCCGTAAATCTCATTAAACGCGCCGAAATCATTCATATCGGCTAAGAAGCAGACTGTCTTTACAGCCTTATCGAGCGACGAGCCCGCCGCCTCGAGGACGTTCTTGAGGTTTGTGCAGACCTGCTCGGTCTGTGCCTCTATCGTCTCAGCCTCGACGCTGCCTGTCGCGGGATTTATCGCGATCTGTCCCGAGGTGAAAACAAGTCCGCCTGTTACAACAGCCTGGCTGTAGGGACCTATAGCGTCGGGAGCGTTCTTTGTGTAAATCTTTTCCATTGTTATCATTACCTTTCTATACAAGTCTGAAGCCTGCTTTTGTAAGCGCTTCGGAGATCTCGCGCACGTGCTCAAAGTTCTTGGTCTCGAGTACGATACGTAGGATACAGTCGGTGATCTCGCCCTCGCTCGCGCGCTCGTGGTGAACGCTGATTACGTTCGCGCCGTGCTCCGCGATGATTTTTGAAACGCCGAGGAGCTGTCCCGGCTTGTCGTCAAGCTGGATACAGAGCGTCTGCTGGCGTCCCGAGGTGATAAGTCCGCGCTTAATAACGCGGTTGAGAATAGTAACGTCGATATTGCCGCCCGAAACTATGCACACGACCTTCTTGCCCTGAACGGGAAGCTTGCCGAACATAACCGCCGCGAGCGGAGCCGCGCCCGCGCCCTCGGCAACCATCTTCTGCTTCTCGATAAGCGTGAGGATAGCTGTGGAGATCTCGTCGTCGGAAACGGTGACGATATCGTCGACGTACTGCTTTACATACTCAAACGTAAGCTCTCCCGGCTCCTTTACCTGGATACCGTCGGCGATAGTGCTCGCCCTGTCGAGCTTGACTATCCTGTCCTCCCTGATCGATTCATACATCGAGGGAGCGCCCTCAGCCTGTACGCCGTAGACCTTTACGTTAGGATTGAGGTG
>JAHLBL010000033.1 GCA_020625635.1 bacterium | reverse complement strand
ATCCTCCGACGCGAACTACACCTTTATGGACTACTCCGACATCCACATCGACAAGGCGGCGCGTCCGTTCTACCAGTTCAGCGACCTCCACTTTGAAAAGGCGCTGAAGGCGGCTGTAAACCGCGGCGCGGACTTCATCGTCACCGCAGGCGACAACATCAACAACGGCGAAGGTCCCGGCGAGGAGTTCGACAGGTACCGCGAGATTCTCGCGGACTCCGACTACGCCAACCCGATTTACGAAGCGAGCGGAAACCACGAGCTGCGCGTCGGCACTCCCGAGGAAGCGCTGTCGGCGTTCGCGAACGCAACAGGGCTCGACGGCAGCAGCGGCGACGTCACGGGCAAAAAGCCCTACTATTTTGTCGAGGAAAAGAAAAGCGGCGACATATTCATCTTTATGGTGCTCGAGTACCTTTTCAGCCCTAACGAGGGCGACGAGTTCTCCGACGAACAGCTAAAATGGTTTGAGGGAGTTCTCGACGAATACTACGGCAAGAACCGCAACATCTATCTTATCGAGCACGCTCTGATCGATAAATACGGCGCGGGCGACGACAAGGACAGCTACTACTCCGTTCCGCTGCTCCCCAAACACAAATCCACCCGAAAATTCATAAAAATCCTTGAGGCTCACCCCGACCTTATCTGGATTTCGGGACACACGCACATCGCGCTTAAATACGGCTACAACTACTCCGACAACAACGGACAATCCTGTCATATGATACACGACAGCTCCGTAAGCTGTCCGACGATACTCAACATGAACAGCCACAGCCTCAGCTACAACGCCGCGAAAGAGGAGGAGTACAAGGATTTTTCCGAGGGCTACTGGGTACAGGTTTTTGACGACGCGATCATCTTCAACGGCGAGAACCTCTACTACGACAAAATCTATCCCTCCGCCTGCTACATAATGGAGAGCTGCCGCTCGACCTTCGTGCGCGTTCCGCGCGAGGAAAAGCCCGAAACGGCAAAGATAAAGCCCGACTACATCACAAACCGTGACATAGCGACACTGGCGCATCAGTATCTCACGCTGCCGAAGTCCGTGTCCGACGAGTGCAAAATCACCTCCGACGACGTTGCCGCGCTGCGCGAAAGAGCGGAAAAACTGCTCGTCACGCTGTACAGCTACAGCTCGTATGACTGCTATCAGGCGCTTAAAAAGGCGGTAAAATCGGAGTACAGCGACGACACAGAGGAATACGCCGCGCTTTCAAAGGCGTATCTGAGCTTTTACCCCTATACTTTCGAGGGCGAGATAAACATTTACTTCGCGAACACCATGGGCTGGAAGCACCCGAGGGTGAAGCTGTGGTCGGCAAAGGACTCGAACGGCAACGGCGAAAAGCTGATCCGTTCGGGCACAACCGAGAACGGCACGCCGCTCTACACCTTACGCGTAAACTCGCGCCGCTACAATCAGCTTCAGTTCACCGACGGCGGCGACACCGAGGTCAGCGACATTCACGGCATAAGCGGCGTTGACAACAAGCTTTACACAATAAACACAATGGACCGCGAGGCTCCTTATTACGTGTTTGTTGAGGATTACAAGTAAACGGCGGGGCAGTCCGAAAGGAACTGCCCCGTTTAAAATTTGATATCAGATAGCTGTTGTCTTATATTTTCTTCCTGCAGAACTCATTCATACAGCACTCTCCGCATTTGGGACTGCGCGCCGTGCAGACGGCTCTGCCGTGGAGCACAAGGCGGTGACAGAAGTCGTTGCTTTCCTCGGGAGGCAGAAGCTCTCTCAGCACAAACTCGATCTTCTTCGCGTCCTTCAGTTCGTGCAGACCGAGGCGCTTCGTCAGGCGTATACAGTGGGTATCGACCACGACGGCGGGCTTTCCGTAGATATCGCCCATAATGAGGTTGGCGGTCTTTCTGCCGATTCCGGGCAGGGTTATCAGGTCGACGAGGCTGTCGGGAACCACACCGCCGAAGTTCTCCTCTATCGCGCGTGCCATAGCCACGATATCGCGGCTCTTCGTCTTATAAAGTCCGCAGCTCTTTATGTACTCCGCGACCTCCCCGGGCTCAGCCTCGGCGAACGAGCGGACGTCGGGGAAGCGCTCAAACAGCGCGGGCGTAACCATATTTACGCGCGCGTCGGTGCACTGCGCCGCGAGTCTCGTAGCGACAAGAAGCTGCAGCGGGTCTGTATACACAAGCGAACATATGGCGTCGGGGTATTCCTTTTTAAGCGCTTCTACGGCGCTGAGCGCAATCTGCTTTTTAGTCATAAAAACGGTATCCTTTTCACATAATTTATTATTTTTCCTAACCTATTTTACCACAAAATTCCCTCTTTTCAAACAAAAATTTCTGTGATAAAATATAGGCAACATCAAAGGCGAGGTATGCTATGTTCAGAAACTATATGTTCGATTTATACGGAACTCTGATAGACATCAACACCGACGAGTGGGATATGGAGCTTTGGGAAAAGCTCGCGGTGCTCTACCGCTATAAGCGCGCCGAATATACCGCCGACGAAATCAACAGAATGTACTGTCAGTACGTTGAGGACGAGAAAAAGCGTGTCCGCCGACGCCATCCCGAATACTCTGTAATAGACATCAAAATAGACAAGGTGTTCAGAAAGCTGTTTTCGGCGAAGGGCGTAAAATGCACGAAGCGCGAAATCGCCGAAATATGTACGGCGTTCCGCTGCTTCTCCACAAAGTATATAAAGCTCTACGACGGAGTTATCGACCTGCTCGACACGCTGAAGGCGAAGGGAAAGAAGATTTATCTGCTCTCAAACGCCCAGAGGCTGTTCACCGAGAACGAGCTTAATATGTTCGGGCTGACGGAATATTTTGACGGGATCGTCATCAGCTCCGACGAGGAATGCTCGAAGCCCGATAAGCACTATTTCGATATCCTTATAGAGCGTTACGGGCTCGACAGAAGCGAGACCGTTATGGTCGGCAACGACTATATATCGGACATAAAGGGAGCGCGCGACGCGGGGCTGAAAAGCCTTTACATCCACCAGAGCATAAGCCCGAAAATAAAGGGAAAGCTGCTCGCCGACTACAAGGTTATGGACGGCGACGTTTATAAAATAAAAAAACTGATTGTAAAATAATTGCATTTAATAACCATTATCTTCTTATCCTTGAGGTGATTTTATGAGAATTTATCTTGCAAGTCCGTTTTTCAACGAGGAGGAGCTCCGCAACGTCGAGCTCGCCGAGGAGCTTCTGACGTCACGCGGGTTTGACGTGTTCAGCCCGAGACTCAACGAGGTGCGTATCGACGACGTAGTCGGAAGCGAGGCGTGGTCGAAGGAAACCTTCCTCAACGACCGTGTCAACATAGACGCGTCCGACGTTGTCGTAATGCTCTACTACGGAGCGTACAGCGACAGCGGTACGGCGTGGGAGTGCGGCTACGCCTACGCCACAAACAAGCCCGTCATCGTCGTTCAGATCGGCGACGACTCAAACCTTATGGTGCACGAGGGATGTCACAGCAACATAACCCTCAAGGAACTGAAATCATATAATTTTGAAAAAATGCCCCGCAAATCCTACAGCGGGAAAATGTATTGATGTAAAATATCCGAAAGGGGAGGCTCAAAACAACGAGCCTCCCCTTAAAAACGCTATATCGACAGTGAAAAGTGCCAAGTTATAAGCGGCAAAAAACAGTGTGTTTTATCAATACAAAAACGCAGGCAATCAATTTTCACTTAAATTTTATTACTATTTAATTGCATTTGTACATACAGGGCTGCTCTTTTAGTTTTGAGCCGGTCTTTTTTCGCCTTTAACGGTTGAAAAATCCGCGGATAAGTAATATAATGTATAAGATATATTACTGAAATTACGGAGGTAAGTATGCCTTTTATCAACGTTAAAACATCCGTCAAGGTCGACGAAGCCAAAAAGACGGTTATCGAGCAGAAGCTCACCAACTCGATTTCGCTTCTCCCCGGCAAGAGCCCGAGCTACTTTATGTGCGCGGTCGAGGACGGAATCAGCTTTATGTTCCACGGCGACAAGGCGCCCACCGCCTTTGTCGAGGTAAAAATATTCGGCAAGTCCACACGCGAGGGCTACGAAAAGCTCACGCAGAGAATCTGTAAGATACTCGACGAGGAGATCGGCGTTTCGCCCGACTTCTGCTTCGTAAAATTCGAGGAGGTTCAGAACTGGGGCTTCAACAACTTTATGTTCTGACAGAGGAAAGCTATGAAAAGTTACAGAAAAGAGCTGTGGTTCAATGTTCCGCAGCGCAGAAAAATTATACGCATAACCGAGGACGTTCAGGCGGCAATCAACGAAAGCGGCGTAAAGGAAGGGCTCGTGCTCGTCAACGCCATGAACATCACCGCCTCCGTCTTTATCAACGACGACGAGAGCGGACTTCACCGCGACTACGAGCGCTGGCTCGAGGAGCTCGCCCCCGAAAAGCCCTACAGCCGTTACGACCACAACGGTTTTGAGGACAACGCCGACGCTCACCTGAAGCGCACGATCATGGGGCGTGAGGTCGTCTGCGCGATCACGAACGGCAGGCTCGACTTCGGCACATGGGAACAGATTTTTTACTATGAACTCGACGGCAAGCGCAGAAAGCACGCGCTGATCAAAATTATCGGCGAGTAAAAAAGGATGGGATTAGTGTGAAAATAGCAGTACTTACAGGCGGTCTCAGCACCGAGAGAGACGTAGCGATTTCATCGGGCGCGAGAATCTCCGCCGCATTAAGAAGTAAAGGACACAACGTCGTATTCATCGACGTTTTTATGGGCTGTGAAACAGATGAGGATACGGATAAGCTGTTCGCGGAGAACGCCGACCTCGTTACGAACAACGGCGTTACCGAGTTTGTCCCCGACCTCAAAAAAGTCAGGGAGATGCGCTCCGACAAGAGCTCGAGCTTCCTCGGTCCGAATGTCGTTGAGATCTGCCGCGCAGCAGACATAACCTTCTTCGCGCTTCACGGCGGCGAGGGCGAGAACGGTCAGCTCCAGGCAGCGTTCGATATGCTCGGAATAAAGTACACGGGCGCGAATTACCTCGGCGCGGCTCTCGCTATGGACAAGGGCATCACGAGAGCGCTTCTCGAACAGCACAAGGTACGCGTCGCCCGCGGCGAGATATTCAAGCGCGGCGAGAACACCGACAGCTGGGACAGCTTCCCCTGCGTAATAAAGCCCTGCTCGGGCGGCAGTAGCGTCGGTATCGCGAAGGCTAACGACCGCGCAGAGTTCAGCGCGGCTGTCGAGGACGCGTTCTCCTATGAGGACGAGATCGTTGTCGAGGAGTTCATCAGCGGACGCGAGTTCTCCGTAGGCGTGCTGGGCGACAAGGTTCTGCCGCCTATCGAAATCATCCCCACGACGGGCTTCTACGACTACAAGGCTAAATATCAGGCGGGTCTCACCATCGAGGAATGCCCCGCTAAAATAACCGAGGCGCAGGACAAGATTCTGCGCGACAGCGCGTGGGAGGTATTCAACGTGCTTCACCTCAACGCCTACGCGAGAGTGGACTTTATCCTCGATAAGAACGACGACGCTTACTGTCTTGAGGCGAACACCCTCCCGGGAATGACGCCCACGAGCCTGCTCCCGCAGGAGGCGGCTGTACTCGGCATAGATTATCCCACGCTCTGCGAGAAAATTGTGGAGCTTTCGCTTAAAAAAACGCGCGGTTAGCGCTCCCTCCCGCCAATAATAACTGTGTAAATAACACTAACCGTGAAAAACGGCAGGATCAAGCAGTTTCTTATAATGTTAAATATAAAGGAGCGTAAGAATGAAACACTTTACACTCAGACAAATCGCTCAGGCGTGCGGCGGCAAATATGTCGGCGACGAGGCGCTTATCGACACCCCCGTCAGCTCCATCGAGCGTGACAGCCGCAGCATAAAGGAAAATTCGCTCTTCCTCGCGATCAAGGGCGCGCGCGTTGACGGTCACGACTTTATCGGCAAATGCTACGCCGACGGCGCGGTCTGCGCGCTGTGCGAGAAGGCTCCCGAGTTCGCATGGAAGCCGTACATTCTCGTTGACGATACGCTCGCGGCAGTAAAGAAGATAGCGAAGGCTTACCGCGAGATGTTCGATATTCCGATCGTCGGAATAAGCGGCAGCGTCGGAAAGACCTCTACCAAAGAGATGATAGCCTCAGTGCTCTCTCAGAAATATAAGGTACATAAAACTCAGGGCAACCTCAACAACGAGCTCGGCGTTCCGCTGACGCTGTTCGGAATGGACGACACCACCGAGGCTGCCGTTATCGAAATGGGTATTTCGGGCTTCGACGAAATGACGCGCCTTTCCGAAATGGTTCAGCCGACGATCGAGGTTATAACGATTATCGGCGAATGTCACCTCGAAAATCTCGGCGACCGCGACGGCGTTTTCCGCGCTAAAACCGAGATGTTCAAGAACCTGCGCGACGGCGGACGCGTCGTGCTCAACTGCGACGACGACAAGCTGGCTCAGGTTCAGGGCGTAAAGGGCAGCTTCCCGATTTTCTACGGACTTAACAGCGGCGAATACACCGCCGAAAACATAGACAACAACGGAATCCTCGGGATCCACGCGGAGCTTGTGCACGGCGAGGAGCGCCTCTCCGTCAACATCCCCGCGATCGGTACATATATGGTCTCGAACGCGCTCGCGGCTATGGCTGTGGGCGAGCTGCTCGGGCTTACCGAGGAGGAGATCCGCATAGGCATATCCGCCTACAAGACGGTCGGAAGCCGCGCGAATCTCATCGACACTGGCAGCCTGCGCGTGATCGACGACTGCTACAACGCCAACCCCACCTCGGTAAAGGCGTCGATAGACACGCTGATGAACTTCGAGGGCAGGAAGGTCGCCATTCTCGGAGATATGAAGGAGCTTGGTGAAAACGAGCTGAAGCTTCACTTTGAGGTCGGCGAATACGCTAAGCAGTGCGACCTCGTTCTTGCGGTAGGTCCGCTCGCTAAGTCGCTCGCCGAGGGCGCTCAGTGCGACCACTTCGACACCAAGGAGGAGCTTATCGCCGCGCTCCCGAAATACTTAAAGAGGGACGACATCGTCCTCGTAAAGGCAAGCCACAGTATGGAATTCGAGAAAATCACCGAAGCTCTGAGGGCGCTGAAATGAATGTAAAGGGCGTCGTCTTTGATATGGACGGGCTGATGTTCGACACCGAAAACCTCACCTATAAGCTGCAGTGCGGAGTTCTTGACGCTATGGGGCTGAGCGGATTGTCCCTCGACGAATACAAGCTCACCGTCGGCAAGCGCACCGCCGATCTGGAATCGTTTTTCAGGGACAGGTTCGGAGACGGTTTTGACTGTGCCGCGTTCCGCGTAAAGTGCCGCGAGGCGTATATAGGCTATACCGACAAGCACGGCGTGCCGATCAAGGACGGGCTGTTCGGGCTGCTCAGACACCTGAAAGCTCTCGGAATAAAAACCGCCGTGTGCACCTCGACGACGTTTTGCAGCGCCGAAAGGACGCTGAGAATCGCGGGCGCTCTGCCGTATTTCGACGAGCTCGTATGCGCGGAGGACGTAAAAAACGGCAAGCCTCACCCTGAGCCGTTCAGAAAATCAGCCGAAAAGCTCGGGCTTGAGCCCGCCGAATGCGTCGCTCTCGAGGACAGCATAAACGGAATAAAATCCGCCTTCGCCGCGGGACTTATACCAATCATGGTACCCGACCTCATCCCCCCGACCGACGAGATAAAGCCGATGTGCCGCGCTGTATGCGCAAGCCTTTTTGATGTTATAAGCTTAATAGAATGATTTAACGGGCGGTTCACAGCGAACCGCCCGTTTTTTCCTTATTATTTCGACTTCAACAGATTGCTTTTTATGCTCTCGATCTCCTCCTCGGTCATACCCGAATCGAGCAGATAGCACCTGATATTATCAGACAGCGACTCGTTTTTGTCCATATACGATCTCATCGTCTTGTAAAGAGCGTCAAACTGTTCGATATATTTACGCGCCTTTGTGCTGCCTTTACAGGTCAGAAACGACAGCTCGTAGTCGCGGTAGAGATTTTTCCTGCTCACTCCGAGCAGTCCGTTCAGCACAAAAACGAGCGTTCCCGTGCGGTCTCTGCCGTAGACGCAGTGGACGAGTATGGGGTAGTTCCTGCTGTCCGCGAACACCCTCAGCGCGTTTATGAAACGCACGCGGCTGTCGTCGTTCTCAAAGATTTTTAAATACGACGTTCCCTTGTTGTGGATATAATTATCAAAAACGGGGGATCGTGTACCCGCCGTTCCCTCGCCCTCCTGTCTGAGGTCGAGGTCAGTTTTTATTTTAAGCTTCTTTTTCAGGGTTTTGATTCCCTCGCCGTCGATGTCGTCCAGCTCGGCTGAGCGGTAAACCCTGCCCTGCAATGTGCGTCCTCCGTCGGCTGTCGGGTAGCCTCCGATATCCCTCGCGTTATATACGCAGGAGGCGCCGATCACACGGGCTATGTCCTTTGTCCTGAAGCTTCGGGTTTTTGAAATGATAGTTTTCTTCCCCTTTTTGCCCGTGACCTTCCAGTAATACCTCGTGCTTCTGAGCAGGTTATAAAGCTTAACGCTGTTTTTCTTCGTTTTGTATACGGCTTTGTCCCTGAACTTCGGGCTGACGGACAGGCTCACCTTATAGGTATAACCCTTTTTCCCCTTCCATTTCAGCTTTACGGGCGAGGGAGTCGTCAGCTCCTCGAGCTCAAAATTCTCGGCGGAGGAGTATTTCTCGTATTCATCCCACCAGAACATAACATTCTCGTTGGTGATATTTACGACCTCGGACTTGGAGGGAGATTTCAGAGTGATCTCATATTTCGGTTTTTTCGCGAAGGTCGGCGCTTCACACAGAATCAGCGCGGCGGCGACTAAGCCGACGGCGGCGGTTTTCGCCGCTGTTTTAAGTTTCATAAGCACTCTCCTGAAACGCGGGACAGCTCCTAAATACGAGCTGTCCCGCAACAGTTTTTATGCAATTCTGAATCGAATCAGTAAACCTTGAATTTAACGGCTTTCCATTTACCGACTACCGTCTTGCCCTTCGTCTTTGCGTAGGGGCGGATTTTCAGAGTCCAGCTTCCCGCTTTTAATCCGATGAGCTTGAACGAGCCGTTCGACTTCACGTTCTTCTCAATAAGCGTTCCGCTCTTTGACAGCCTGACGTTGTAGCCCGACGCGCCCTTGATTCGTGTATGGACAACGTAAAGCTTTCCGTAGTAGTCCGCGTCGGCGGTGATGCTCTTGATGTCGGCAAGCTTTACCTTAATCGTGATTTTCTTTTTTGCCGCGGTGTACTTTGAGGTTGCAGAGGACTTGATCGTAATATGCGCAGTCCCCGCGCCCTTAAGCGTTACCAGTCCCTTTGAGGAAACCACAGCGACCTTTTTGTTGTCGGAGGTGTAGCTGAGATTGCCTTTGCTCGTAGTCTTTGCATTGAGCTTAAACGGCTTCGCGCCGAAGGTCTTGGTGAAGGATTTGGCGGTGATTTTTGCCGCGCGTTTTGCGGTATGGTCGATAGTCTGCCTGCTCTCGTCGGGATACGCTCTGGCGTAAGCCTCCTCGAGGATCTTCTTCATGGCATCCTCGTCCTCGCCCGTTTTCTTTGACTTAATATAATTGAAAACCTCGTTTATATCCTTGACGCCGAACTTCGGAAGCGCGTTCGCGAGAGCCTCAACAGCGTCAACGTACTCGCTTTCGTAGTAGGTAGGGAGCCAGTCGCCGATAACATGGGCTCCACTCTCGTGAGGGCAGAGCACAGTGCCGACAACATTGCCCACCGAGGTAAGCGCAAGGTGCGGACCGTATAAATAGCTGTTCGTAGTCCAGACGCTCTCGTAACCTGTTTTTTCGGAGTCTACGGCATTCTCGAGCATATTGTCGGTTATCACAGCCGTGTCGCCGATACAGGCGGTACCAAAGGTCTGGTCATATGTCTGAGCGCCTGTGTCGGAGCAAAAAATAATGCAGTAGTCCTTGTCGGGCCGGATACCGCCCTCAACATATGTCGAGCTGTCGAGCTTGGAAAGGTCATACTGCCAGATTGAGCCCGTCTGTTTTGTGCATGCCTCAGCCTTAGACTGCCAGCCGAAGAACGAGTCTCCGCCTCTCTGCCAGATGTGACAGTATACTGTCTTAACTCTTTCGCCCCACTTGGCGGCGTCGAAGTAAACGAACTGTCCGTCCTCAGCCGCTGCCGAAACAGGCGCGAGCACCATGGAGCAGAGCAGCAGACCTGCCGCAAGAACAATACATAATATTTTCTTCATAACAATCCTCCTCTCGGTAAACCGATGGTATTTATCGTACGCTCAGCTATACGCCGAGCGCGATTTCTTATTTTTTAAAGCTGTCTTTAAGACCTACGCTGCGGTTGAATACGGGAGCTTCGGGTGTGCTGTCCCCGGAATCAACACAGAAGTAGCCCTGACGCATAAACTGGAAACGCTCCTCGGGCTTTGCGTTCGCGAGGAACTTCTCGAGCTTGCAGCCCTTTAGGACAACGAGTGATTCGGGGTTGATATAGTCGGTAAAATCTCCCTCGCACGCCTCGGGCTCTGCAACGGAAAAGAGGTTGTCGTAGAGGCGTACCTCGGCGTCAATGCAGTCGGACGCGCTTACCCAGTGAATCGTTCCGCGTACCTTTCTGCCGTCGGGGGTATTTCCGCCGCGTGTCTCGGGGTCGTACTCGGCATAAACCTCAGTAACATTTCCGTCGTCGTCCTTCTTGCAGCCCGTGCATTTCACGATATACGCGCTTTTTATACGCACCTCGTTGCCGGGGTAAAGGCGCTGGTACTTCTTGAACGGCTCCTCCATAAAGTCAGTCGCCTCGATATACAGCTCGCGCGAGAACGTAACCGTGCGGGTTCCCATCTCGGGGTGGTTGGGATGGTTCTCAACCTCAAACTCCTCGGTCTTGTCCTCGGGATAGTTTGTGATAACGAGCTTCACGGGGTCGAGCACAGCCATAGCTCTGGCGGCGGTCTCGTTGAGGTCGTCGCGCAGGCAGTGCTCAAGGAAACCGTACTCAACGGTGGAATTGACCTTTGAAACGCCGATCTGGTCGGTGAAGCTTCGGATCGCCTTCGGCGTGTAGCCGCGGCGGCGGAGTCCGCAGATCGTGGGCATTCTCGGGTCATCCCAGCCGCTGACGAAATTCTCCTCGACAAGACGGCGGAGCTTTCTCTTGCTCATTACGGTGTGATTGATACCGAGACGCGCGAACTCGATCTGGCGCGGCTTTCCCTCGGCGGAGATATTCTCAACGACCCAGTCGTAAAGCGGACGGTGAGCCTCAAACTCGAGGGTACACAGCGAGTGCGTTATGCCCTCGATAACGTCCTCGATCGGGTGCGCGAAATCATACATGGGATAGATGCACCACTTATCGCCCGTGCGGTGATGGTGCATATGGTTTATGCGGTAGATCACGGGGTCGCGCATATTGAAGTTGCCCGACGCGAGGTCGATTTTCGCGCGAAGCGTCATAGCTCCGTCGGGAAACTCGCCCGCTCTCATCCTCCTGAAAAGGTCGAGGCTTTCGCTTACGGGACGGTCGCGGTAGGGGCTTTTTGCGGGAGTTTTCAAGTCGCCGCGGTACTCGCGCATCTGCTCACCGCTGAGCTCACAGACATAAGCGAGCCCCTTCTCGATCAGCTCGACTGCGTAGCCGTACATCTGCTCAAAGTAATCGGAGGCGTAGTAGAACCTGTCGCCCCAGTCAAAGCCGAGCCAGCTTATATCCTCCTTGATCGCGTCGACGTACTCAACGTCCTCCTTGGTGGGGTTGGTGTCGTCCATACGGAGGTTGCAAAGTCCCTTGTACTTCTCGGCAGTGCCGAAGTCAACGAAAATCGCCTTGGCGTGACCGATATGCAGGTAGCCGTTCGGCTCGGGCGGAAAACGGGTGTGAACCTTTTTTCC
>JAHLBL010000329.1 GCA_020625635.1 bacterium | reverse complement strand
GATTGCGGCGAACCTTTTGTTGATAAGGACGCTATGCTCGCTGTTGCCGAGTTATTCGGAAAAGAAGGCTCCAACGCATGGTTTGAGAAGGACGCTAAAGAGATTCTTCCCGAGGGCACAAAGTGTCCCAAGTGCGGCTGTGCTGAATTCACAAAAGAAAAAGATATTATGGACGTTTGGTTCGATAGCGGTTCCTCACATACATCCGTTGTAAAGCGTCGTCCTTACCTCCAGTTCCCCGCGGACTTATATCTCGAAGGCAACGATCAGTACAGAGGCTGGTTCCAGTCCTCGCTGCTCACTTCTGTAGCTACTACAGGCGTTGCTCCGTATAAGACAGTTCTTACACACGGTATGATTCTCGATATGGAGAGACGTAAAATGAGTAAGTCTCTCGGAAACGGAATCAGCCCTCAGGAGGTTATCGAGCAGTACGGCGCCGATGTACTCAGACTTTGGGTTGCGTCGTCCGATTATCAGTCCGACATCAATATCTCCAGAGAGATTCTGAAGCAGATGTCCGAGTCTTACCGTAAAATCCGTAACACTGCCCGTTACATTCTCGGAAACATCAGCGACTTCAACCCCGATACCGATATGGTTAATACCGAGGATCTTCTTGAAATAGATAAGTGGGCTGTAAAAACTCTCAACGCTCTTATCGAGAAGGTAACTAACGCTTACGATAAATTTGAGTTCCATCAGGTTTATCACAGCATTCACAACTTCTGCGTAGTTGATATGTCCAACTTCTATCTTGATGTCCTTAAGGACAGACTTTACACAGAGAAAAAGGACAGCCTTTCACGCAGAGCTGCTCAGACTACCATTTACTACATTCTTGACGCTATGACAAGAATGCTTTGCCCGATTCTTGCGTATACTTCCGACGAAATCTGGAGTTATATTCCTCATAAGTCAGGCGATAATACAGAGAGCATTCTCTTCAACGATATGCCTGTCACCGTTGATATCAACGTAAGCGATGACTTTATGGCTCAGTGGGAAAGAATTCACGCACTTCGTGACGACGTCAAGAAAGCGATCGAAGTGCTCGTAAAGGACAAGACTATTAAGTCTTCGCTTGAATCAAAGGTTGTTCTCGAGGCTTCCGGCGAGTATCTCGAATTCCTTAACGCTGTTAAGGACGAGATCAAGCCCGTTCTCATTGTTTCCGATGTAGAGATCGTCGAGGGTGACGGTGAGCTTAAAATCTCTGTTGAGAAAGCAGAGGGCGAAAAATGTGAGCGCTGCTGGAT
>JAHLBL010000328.1 GCA_020625635.1 bacterium | reverse complement strand
GAAAAAGCCCAGTCTATACTGGACTTTTTCGACAAGCTGAATCGTCCTGTGGACGATTTTCAGCCCGCCGCGATGATGAAGCTTTAGCTAAGAACACGCCGCAACAGGCGATATTGAAGTATTATCATTTATGAACATACCATCTCTGCGCCAAGAAGAAAATGGAGCTCAGAATACAGCATTTTATAAAGGGGAAGGCTCGTTTGTTTTGAGCCTTCCCCTTCGTTTATTATTATTTAAAAGAATTATGAGCAGTGTCGAGCATATCGGTTTTTGTAACGTCAAAATACACGTCAAGACCATAGTACCTCTCGAGCGACTTCTGAATCAGCAAGGGATTAATGTTGGTTACACTTCCCGCAGGCAGAGTTATATAAAGAATCAGACCGCCAATATTGCGCTCGAGCTTTACTTCTTCAAAATGAGGTTTTATATCAACTTCCTTTACACCCTTCTTTTTTGTCTTTTTCTCAACAAGAATCTGCTCTTTTTCAAAAAGCTCACTGACATTGTTAAAAAGCTCATCGGGAGTTATTTCGTCACAGGTCATACGGATCTTGAACCGAGCGTATGTTATTTCCTTCGCCTTGAGCACAGGCTCTGTGACGTCATACACTCTGACGCCAGTCGGAAGACAATCATTGAGCTTGTTCTTAATATCCTCAAAGCTGTAGTCCTCAGTCAGGCGGACATCCATACACTCCTTCTCTCCTCTGAAGCCGAGCGAAAGCGGAAGCGGAAAAGTCGCGTAAGGGTGAACGTTGAAGCCCTCGGTGTGCCAGATAGGTATTCTGCTCTTGTGGAGAGCTCTCAGCATACATCTGTTGAGGTCAAGGTGGGAAATGAAGCGACATTCGTCGTCCTTCTTAAACCATATTCTTACGTCTTTCAAAGCAGACACCTCCCCCATACTTCGCCGCTCCGCAATTGCTGCACTTCAATCGGCAGTGCGGAGTTGTGCTGTCAGCGTAAGCCTTCTTACATTCTCTGATAAAGAACTCCTTAGAAACACCGTAATCAAGGAAATCCCACGGTAAAATCTCATCGTAAGAGCGCTGACGCGTCGCGTAAAAATCAGGATCAATGCCGCAGTCCTCAAACAGCTTGAGCCAGTTTTCGATTGAGAAGCAGTCTCCCCAACCGTCAAAATGGAAATTCCTCTCGCACGCAAGCTCCATAACCTTGCAGAGCTTTCTGTCTCCGCGCGCGAAAACAGCTTCGATAAAGCTTGTATCGGCGTCATGGTAGTTGTAGTTGATTTTCTTTGTTTTTATTGAATCCTT
>JAHLBL010000327.1 GCA_020625635.1 bacterium | reverse complement strand
GGTATGTACGGCTGGGAAGTTAACACCGAGTGCGTCGGTATCCCCGAGAGCGAGACAAAGCTCCTCGAGATGGACGGCAAGCTCAATATGGTTAAGGGCGCTATCGAGACAGCGGTTCGTGTTACAACCGTTTCCCCGACATACGCTCTCGAAATCCGTGACCCGTGGTACAGCTTCGGTCTTTATAACGAGTTGAACCTCCGTCACTATAAGCTCTGCGGTATCAAGAACGGTATTGACCTCGCGAGCTACGACCCCGCTACAGACTATCAGCTCTACTGCAACTACACCAAGGAAGATATGAGCGGCAAGGGCGTCTGCAAGCAGAAGCTCCAGGAGCGTCTTAACCTCGACGTACGCTGGGATGTTCCCATCGTCGCTATGGTTACACGTCTTGTTGAGCACAAGGGTCTCGACCTTGTAAGAATGGGACTCGAGGAGCTCCTCAACACCGAGAATATGCAGTTCATCATCCTCGGTTCGGGCGACGAAGAGTACGAGAAGTTCTTCAACGATATGCAGTGGAAGTATCCCAACCGCGTATCCTTCTGTCACGGCTTCGTTCCCGAGCTCGCGAGAAAGATCTATTCGGGCGCGGACATCTTCCTGATGCCCTCCAAGATGGAGCCCTGCGGTCTTGCTCAGATGATCGCTCTGCGTTATGGCACTATCCCCGTAGTCCGCGAGACAGGCGGACTCAAGGATTCCGTATTTGACAGCGCAGACGGCTACGGCAACGGCTTCACCTTCGCAAACTACTACACTGCTGACCTCCAGCACGCTGTAAGAAGAGCACTCTGGGGTATTCAGGACAACGAAGGATGGCACCAGCTTATGTGGCGCGCGATGATGAGCGACAACAGCTGGGATCGTTCGGCTCAGGATTACATCAACGTATACGCCGACACACTCAACTGGGCGTAAGGAATTGATGTTTTAAATTCCAGCCTACAATTTAAAACCGATAATTGATTTCGGGCAGACAGGTTTCGTTCCTGTCTGCCCGACTTTTAGTTTATGAACGACAAAAGGGAGAGCCGAAGCCCTCCCTGAAATGTCAATTATTAATTATTATAAATTATAATTGTAAAATTATCAGCCTAACTCAGCGAAGTACTTGATTGTACGAACCATCTGGCTGGTGTAGCTGTTCTCGTTGTCGTACCAGGAAACAACCTGAACCTCATAGAGGCCGTCGCCGATCTCAGCAACCATTGTCTGGGTAGCGTCAAAGAGTGAGCCGTAAGTCATACCGATAACGTCGGAAGAAACGATGGGATCCTCGTTGTAGCC
>JAHLBL010000326.1 GCA_020625635.1 bacterium | reverse complement strand
TGAAGCTGCAAAGCCCATTCATGCGCCATGACCGTATCCTGGATACGGTTCCTGACAGCCGCGGCTTCATCGTCCTTCGTATTATAGGAATAGACGCCGATCCCGGTCAGGATCACGCCTGTTTCGCGGTAAACCTTCAGCTGCGCCTTTCGTGTGAGCTGATCCGCTTCCTCGACCGTCATGGTATCGGGCAGCTCAAGGTGGACGGAGGCATAATACTGATTCGGACCGTAGTTGAACATCGTCAGATCGTAAGCGCCGCGGACCACGGGCTCTTCGTTCAAAAGCTGCTTGATTTTAGCGGCGATCTCAGGATTTTCGCGCTTGCCGATGATCTCGTTGAGTGTTTCGAGCATCATTTCAACGCCCGCCTTTATGATGAAAGCAGAGATCAGAACGCCGACGTATGCTTCAAGGGAGATATGCCAGATCATATATATGATCGCCGAAGCGAGCACGGAGGAGGACAGGATCGCGTCGAACAGAGCGTCGGAGCCGGACGCCACAAGCGCTCCGGAATTGACCTTCTTGCCCTGCTTCTTGACATAAGTGCCGAGTATCAGCTTGACTACGACCGCGACGGCGATGATGACGACGGAAACAAGGCTGTAATCCGCCTCTTCGGGTGCGATGATCTTCTTGACCGATTCGACCAGCGAGGTGACACCGGCATAGAGAACGATCGCAGCGACGATCATAGAGCTCAGAAACTCGATCCTGCCGTATCCTAAAGGATGCTTTTTATCTGGCTGCTTCGCCCCCAGCTTTGCGCCGATGATCGTGACGACGGATGACAGCGCGTCTGAAAGGTTGTTGACCGCATCCAGAACGACTGCGATCGAATTGGAGATCAAGCCGACTGCCGCCTTGAAGCCCGCCAGCAGGATGTTGGCGATGATACCGATGACGCTTGTCTTTACGATCGTTTTTTCTCTGACGGCAGCGGCTGTTGCGATATCTGTATTTTCTTTGTTTGTCATACTGCTCTCCTTTTTGTTCACCTATGATCGTTTGCTTCTAACAGCTCATACAAAAGGCTGTAGAGCTGACCTGCTTTTTCGGGGCTGAGCTTGATACAGCTGCCGACCTTCTCCGGAATATCCTTTGCCCGCTCCTGTAGCGTTTTTCCTTTATCGGTCAGGAAGATCAGGAAAGAACGCTCGTCCTCTTTGCTCTGACATTTTTCGATGTACCCTGCCTCGCGCATTTTTTTCAGCAGGGGAGAGAGGGTGCCGCTGTCGAGCATAAGCCTGTTGCCGATCTCGGTGACAGAAACGCCGTCCTTTTCCCACAGGACAAGAAAGACGAT
>JAHLBL010000325.1 GCA_020625635.1 bacterium | reverse complement strand
AAAACAGGGTATTGCCCTCTCCTTATCTCAGCCGCCCTTCCGAAAATCGGAAATGCACTCTTCGGCTTCGGTAAATGAACGAAAACTGTCACGTTTTACCGTATCATCCTTTTTCAGAATGATAATGCTGAATACACTTATTACTATAATAAGCGTACCTACTTATTGGATATTTTACTATAAATCAAGGCAATTTGTCAAGGGTTTTCAAAGAATTATAACAAAAGAAGGGTGTTTTATGAAAATTGCAACAAAAACCAAAACCAATCTTGTGGAAATGGGCAAAGAGTGGCTGTTTTTTAACAAAAATTCGCTGAAAAACAGCACTTTACAGACTTACGAGTACATATTGGACAAGCATATCGCGCTGTCTCCGTTCTCTTATTGCTCTATCGGAAAAATAACCTCCGAGGACATTGTAGGCTTTTCCGAGAATCTGCTCAGCTCCAACCTCAGCCCAAAGACCGTCAACACGATTTTGCTTGAAATCAACTCGATTTTCAAGTTTGCGAAGACGATGTACGGTATAAATCCGCCATACATTAAATATGTGCGTGATATCAAGTGCGAGACACGCGTGCTCACCGTCTCCGAACAGGAACGGTTTGAGAGATACGCGCGCTCAGACCTCAACAACTACAATCTCGGCGTGTTGTTCGCGCTGTACACAGGCGTGAGGATCGGCGAGCTGTGCGCGCTGAGGTGGGAGGATATCAGCGACGGCGCTGTCAGAATAAACAAGACAATGCACAGGCTGCGCGACGAAAACGGCAAAAGCAGGGTGATGATCGACAACCCCAAAACCCCGAGCTCAAACCGCACGATCCCGCTGCCCGACTTTCTCTCGCGGATTGTTGAGAGCCGCCGAGACAGTGACGGGAGCTACTTCCTCGCGAGCGAGAACGTGAAGATGGTCGAGCCGAGGCTTATGCAGAAGCACTTCGGCAAAATAACGGAGCTGTGCGCTCTCGACGGCGTGACGTTCCACACTCTGCGCCATACCTTCGCCACAAGGTGCATAGAATGCGGCTTTGACGCGAAAACACTCAGCGAGATTCTCGGTCACTCCGACGTGAAAACAACACTCAATCGTTATGTGCACTGCTCACTCGAGTTGAAAAGGAACAGTATGAACCTGCTGGAAAGGCTCGCGGTCTGAGCGTTCGCTTATTATAACAATAAGTGTATTCATCATTATCATCCCAAAGGGATGATACGATAAGATGTGAAAAAATTCGTTCATTTACCGAAGCCGAAGAGCGCGTTTCAGATTTTTGGAAGGGCGGCTGAGATAAGGAGAGGGCAATACCCTGTTTT
>JAHLBL010000324.1 GCA_020625635.1 bacterium | reverse complement strand
AAATTGTATACCTTCGCCTGCTTATTCCAATCAGCCTGCTTCACATTCGTCCAGAACGCGAGATAATTCAATACATATGGGTCAACCTCGCTGTGATCATTGAGGTATTGTTCTTCATAGAGTAGCTGTTTATCGAGCTTTTCGTAGATACCCTTTACGGTTTTATTAGATCTTCTTGCGTAAGGTGTGCCCCATTCAACCGACCATGCACCGAAACGCGCGTAGTCGTTTGCACCCTCGCTATTATCCTCTACAAGTATAGGATCTATCGCATCCAAGAACCAATTGCTGCGCAAATTAGCGGCGTATTTGGTTTTCAGCTCATAGTAATAATAAGTCGCTTTATTCAAAGCGGAGTAATAAGTCTTTACTTCAAGCTTATCGGCGTATTTCTCAGCGATCTGCGGGAGCGAATTTGTCGCTCTCGTCCAAGGAGTGCTGCCTCCTCCGCAGCTTGTGGAAAGATGTTGATCAAAAGTACCATATTGTGTCGAAAACGCCTTTGTCGAACCGGCGAGTTGAATTAGTCCGTCGTCAGTCTGTCTCGCATAGTAGAAGCGCTGAGTAAGCTCTTTACGATCATAGAACAGGCTGACGCGGGTAGTACCGTCGCCCTTAATCGTCATCTGATGATTTTCGTCAAACTGGTTCTCATAGGTTTGGGTCTGATCCGCGTTGAACTCAAAGTACCTGCCCATGCCGTTGAGCTCGGCAATCTGGTCGGCGCTCATCTCGGGGAACTCTGTAGCAAGATTATACTTAAAGAAGCCGTAGTTTGCTACGATCTCATCGTACGAAACCTTGGTTCCCGACGGCACATCGGATATTTCCTTTGCGGCGATAACGGAGTAGCCCTCGTCGTCCGGGTTCTCAATCCAATAAATGATACGGTATCGGGTAGTGTCCTCTCTCCAGATTGCTCTGTAGTAGGTATTCTTCGCGGGGATAACCTGATCGCCCGTAAGGGTCAGCAGGTTCTCTGTCGCGGTCGCCACTGCCTCGGAGATAACATTGCCGTTCTCATCTATATAATGCCAGTCCGCTCCCTCAACGGCGGAGTCAATGTCCGTACGCGCCCAGCCGCGGAAGGTGTAGCCCAGCCGCTTAGGCTCGTCTACGTGATAGATGGTCTGGTACTTGGCGTAAATCGGTTCTACGCCGTAGCCGCCCTCGCCGAGGTCAAAGCCGACTGTATAATAGTTGCGGTCATAATAGAGCCTGAACACAGTGGAGCCGTCGGCGGCGATAGCGTCGGGCTCGTGGAACAGAGAGGTAAAGCCCTCGACCTCTACATCCTCAAGATGATCGGGGAAGCTGCCGGTTTT
>JAHLBL010000323.1 GCA_020625635.1 bacterium | reverse complement strand
TATTGCTGTATTGATAGTTGAAAGTGATAAGTAATAAGCAAGGACAATGTTTTTTTGAAAGAGTTGTGTTTGTCTATACCGCTTTCCGCTTAATACTTATCACTATTGAAACGCATTCATTTGCTTACTTCCTTGCCGTTGACGTACAGCTTGTAGCCGTTGAAGTCGATATTGCTGTAGGTTGAGTCGGCGTCGTTCAGCTCGGTGACGTAGGAGTCGCCCGTGAGGGTGATTTTGGAGTCCTTGTCGAGCGTGAGCTTTACGGAGGAGGCGGTGTTGTCGCCGTTGATCGTGCCCTTGTAGGAGGACTTCGTCATCGTCATAGTCAGCGTCGAGAGCTTGTCGAGGGTGATGTCGCCCTTGAGCGTCTGGTTCGTCGCGTTGAGTGTTACGGTGCCGCCGTTGGAGCCTGTGCTGCCCCATTCGTCAGTGCCCTTCGCGCTTAAAAGAATTCCGCTTCCGAAGCTGAGCTTAGTGTTTTTGAGATTAATCACCGCGTTGGTGTTCGTTACAAAGAACATCGGCGCGGTTTTGTATTGAGCCGAGTCGGAGCTGACTGTCAGGGTGGAGTCGGTCGCGGTAAAGCTGCCCGTGCCTGTATCGGCGTCGCCCGACATACTCTGGTAAATCATAACGCCCGCCCGGTCTACATCTCCGCGGTTGCCTGTACCGCTGCAGCTGAGATCTGAGGACGTGACGGTCGCGGAGTTCTTGCCCTCGACTACGGCGATCTGCGCGCCGTTGGCAGTGCCCTTAGTGTCGGTTACGCTGATGTCGCCCGTCGAGTAGATTATCGGCGAGCCCGCGCCATTTGTGGTGAGGTCAGAGTTCTTTACCTTTACGGTGCCTTCGCCCCTGTCTGTCGCGAGAGCCGCGCAGGAGCCGCCGCTCGTGGTGATAGTCACGTTGTCGCCCTCGATATATCCGCCGTAGGTCGCGTCAAGTCCGCGCGACGAGCGGTCGCCCGTTGTTGTGATCGTCGAATCGCTGATATAGACTTTTGAGTCCGTACCTGTCGAGAACACGGCGTTGCCGCCCTTTGCATCGGTCGTGATTGTCGCTCCGCTGATGGTGGCGGTCGAGCCCTCCTTTACGAGTACAGCGGCGTTGACGCCGTAGAAGTCGGAGTTCTCGGTATTTGTGCCGTCGCCCGACTTGGTGATTTTAGCGTCGGTTATTTCCGCGCTGCCGCCGTTCTGAACGAGGATCGCGCTCTCGTCGCTGTTCTCCGAGGAGTAGCTGTCGCTGAGCGTCTGCTTATCCTCGACCGTTGTGCTGCCCGACGCTTCGACACTTGAGCTGCCGCCGTTCGGAGCGCCGCCGTTCGGAG
>JAHLBL010000322.1 GCA_020625635.1 bacterium | reverse complement strand
AAGACCTTCAAGCTCAACGCAAGTTACGTAAAGGCTAACAAAAAGCTCACATACAAGAGCCACCGCGTAATCAAGTACGAGACTTCCAAGAAGTCCGTCGCTACCGTTACAAAGAAGGGCGTTATCAAGGCTAAGAAGAAGGGCACGGCTTACATCTACGCTTACGCTCAGAACGGCGTTTACAGAAAGATTAAGGTTACCATAACCTGATTAAAACCAATATCAAATAATTTTCGGGCAGACATTCAAAAACGGATTGTCTGCCCGATTTTTAAGGTATAGAATAAGCGGCTCACCATTCACAATGAGTGGTGAGCCGCATTATATGTTATTTATTCATCTCTGCCGCAGCATTTCTTATATTTTTTGCCGCTTCCGCAGGGGCAGGGGTCGTTTCTGCCGACCTTCTTGCCTTTGCGGATCGTTTTGTTCGCTGTATCGGTGCCGTCGCCCGATGTGGCTGTGGGCTGAGCGACCTGCTTGCGCTGGAGAGCTTTTTTGACAACGTCGCTTTCGGGCTCGGACTCGCCTGCCGCCGCTCTCGCGTCAGCCGCCTTCTGAGCTGCGAGACGCTTTGCCGCGGCGATAGCCTCGCGGCGCTTCTGCTGCTCATAAATGCGCTTGGGCTGTGTGAGTATGAGCTTCATTGTATCCTCGCGGATAGCTGCTATCATCTCGTCGAACATATCGAAGCCCTCGAGTCTGTAAGCTACAACGGGATCGTGCTGACCGTAGGAGCGCAGGTGAATACCCGCCTTGAGCTGTTCCATATTGTCGATGTGATCCATCCAGTAGGTGTCAACGCTTCTGAGCAGGTAAACGCGCTCCATCTCGCGGATCGTTTCCGCGGGGAGGAGCTTTTCGTTGTTGTCGTAAACCGCCATAGCGTCCGCGAGAATCATATCGTAGATCTCGCCCGAATCGATTACCTCGATGTCCTCATCGCTGAAGTTGTACTTGCTTCTGTCGGTGATCACCCAGTCCATATAGGTGTCAAGAAGTCCTGTGATATTCCAGTTGTCGTGGATACCCTCGGGCAGGAAGCGGTTGACGTTCTCCTGAATGTTATCCTCGATCATCTTGACGATGCTGTCGTGGATATTAACTCCGTCGAGAACCTCGTCGCGCTGCTTGTAGATAATCTCACGCTGCTTGTTAAGAACGTCGTCGTACTGAAGTACGTCTTTACGGATTCCGAAGTTGCGCAGCTCAACCTTTTCCTGAGAGTTCTCGATAATACCGGTGAGCATTTTGTTTTCGATAGGCATATCCTCGTCCACGTTCATACGTGAGAGCATAGCCTTCATTCTGTCGCCGCCGAACAGACGCATAAGGTCGTCCT
>JAHLBL010000321.1 GCA_020625635.1 bacterium | reverse complement strand
TACGAAACCGCGATAAACATTATGGCGATTTCAAAGGAAAAGACCGAGGATATCCATCAGGCGCTTGAGATTTTCAGCAACAGCCCCGTTGATGTTATCTACATAGTCGACAGCTACGGCGCTTACTACCCCGAACAAATCCGACGCACGGCTCAGATGTATCTTGAATACGGCGATAAGTACAACAAGACTATCGGTATTCACGCTCACGACAATCAGTCTCTCGCGTTCGCAAACACCATCGACGCGCTTCAGGAGGGCGTAAGCTTCCTCGACGCTACCGTTATGGGAATGGGACGCGGAGCGGGCAACTGCCGCAGCGAGCTGCTCGTGGGATTCCTAAAGAACCCGAAGTATCGCACCGAGCCTATCCTCGACCACATCGAGCATCATATGCTTTCGCTTAAGGAGCAGGGCGTTCAGTGGGGCTTTGACGTTCCGTTTATCATCACAGGTCAGAGCAACTCCCACCCGCGTTCGGCTATCGCGTTCCAGAAGGCTCACCGTACAGACTACAAGAACTTCAGGTACGAGCTGTACGAACTGGATTAATCTTCAATTATTCTCCGCTCTCTCCCTTCGAGGCAATGAGCGATAACCTGATCTCCGTTTACACCTTATCCGCCCATAATAAGGTGTAAAAACTTCAATAACTACTTATGGGCAGAAAGGCTATGAAAGTATTATGGCGTTTGACAGACTGATTGAGAAAATCATCGAAACCAACAATCCCACTGTAGCGGGACTTGACCCCAAGCTCGATTATGTTCCCTCGTTCATAAAAGACGCGTGCTTCGCGAAGTACGGCGAGACACTCGAGGGCGCCGCTGCATCACTGTTTGAATTCAACAAGGCTCTTATAGACGAGCTTTACGACATCGTTCCCGCCGTTAAGCCTCAGGCGGCTTACTACGAAATGTACGGATGGCAGGGCGTAAGAGCCCTTGCCGACACAATCGCCTACGCGCGTTCAAAGGGAATGTTCGTAATCACGGACGGAAAGCGCAACGACATCGGCACAACGATGGAGGCTTACGCCACAGCTCACCTCGGCGAAACACTTCTCGGCTCCGCCTCGGTCGAGGCGTTCGGAGCAGACGCGCTGACAGTCAACGGCTACCTCGGAAGCGACGGAATCAACCCGCTGCTGAAAATATGCGAAGAAAAAGACAAGGGCATTTTTGTTCTTGTAAAAACCTCCAACCCGAGCTCGGGCGAGCTTCAGGACAGGAAACTCGCGGACAAGACCGTCTATGAAACAATGGGCGAAATGTGCGAGGCGTTGGGCGAAAGCTCACGCGGAAAGTACGGCTACAGCGCCGTAGGAGCTGTTGTCGGAGCTACATATCCCGAGATGCTCGG
>JAHLBL010000320.1 GCA_020625635.1 bacterium | reverse complement strand
GCGAGAGCCAGCGCCGCCGCTGAGTATTGCAGAGTATCCGTGCCGTGAGTAACGATTATACCGTCATAGTCCTCACCGAGCCTGTCGCCCACACAGCTTATCAGCTTTGTGAGATATTCTCCGTTAAGCTGTTCGGAGTGGATGAAATACGGTTCAAAAAGCTCAACCCCACCATCGGTGAGGTTGAGTAAAATGTTTTCGGTGTTTTTGTCCGTGCGGATATATCCGTCCTTTGAGGCACTGCCGATCGTTCCGCCTGTAAAAATTACCGCCGTTTTCATTATTTTACATTAACAACGAGGGTAACCTTGTGGTTCTGTCCCTTGTACGCGCCTCTCGCGTGCATAACGACCTTGCCCTTTTTAATGCCCTTAATTACAGCCTTCTGGTCTACTGTGGCGATATTCGTGTTATCACTCCAAAAATACATCAGATTGAGCACGCCGTAGGAATCGAGCTTTTTCGAGATATCCTTATAGGTCTGACCCTTTTTGATTGTAAGCTTGAACGGTGTGGCGTCGTTGACATACTTTCCGTATACCTCCCACACAACGTTGCTCTTAGCGGATTTATAGCTTCCGCTGTAAGCCTTTACATAATACTTGTAGGACTCGATGCTCTCAAGCTCTTTATCAAAGTAGTTGATCTTGTCCGCGCCTTCTACCTTGGCGATTTTCTTATAAGCGTCCTTGCCGTATTTTGTCTTGCGGTATACGAGATAGCCCTTGGCGCCCTTTACCTTGCTCCAAGTTACGTTGATTCCCGACATATCGAACGGCGATTCGTTAGCGTTGATCGAGGGGCTCTCGAGGAAAAGCTGAGTCTTGACTGCGCTGTAGGCGCCCGATACGCTCTTAATCTGAGCCTTGACGCGGAACTGATAAGTTGTTCCCGAACCGAAGTTGTCGTCCTTATAGGAAGTCTTTTTGCCCTTGTAGGCTGTGCTGTACTTCTTTGCGGACGGCTTCTTATACTGAAGCACATACTTTGTAGCGCCCGCAACCTTTTTCCACGTAACCTTTATCGCGTCCGCGGAGTTTGATGTTGTGAGCTTGGATGTGCCTACGCGCAGAAGAGTCTTCTGTTTACTCTGAGCTTTTGAAATATCATTCTGCGCCTTGAGCTTAAAGGTGTATTTTGTGCCTGACTTTACCGAAGTATAGGTGTAGCTTGTCTTTGTCGCGTCAAGCTCCTTGACCTTCTTGAATGAGCCCTTAGCCTTCTTTGCGTATACAACATATTTTGCCGCGCCTTTGGTCGCCGCCCATTTAACGGTGATACCCTTGGCGTCGTTCTTTAAAGATTTGATCTTCGGCTTAGAAACCTTTACAGTAACAGGTTCCTCTGTATCAGTCGGCTCCTCTGTAG
>JAHLBL010000032.1 GCA_020625635.1 bacterium | reverse complement strand
AACTGAAAGGTTTACCGCCCGACCCGAACACAAAGAGCGGAATCCCGAATTATGTTATCGAATCTATCGCAAGAACAGTTCTGTCCGACATAATCGCCTTCTATGAGAGCAAAGAAGGTCGAGAAGAATACGAAGCATGGAAACGGGAACAAGAGCATATGAAGCAACGGGATGAAGAGTAAACCAAGCAGATGACAGATAAAACAGGCAGAGAGCGACAAAACTCTCTGCCTGATTCAATAAAACGATTGTTGCCAAATTATTTAATAAAAGTTCGGAAAATGAGAAATCCGAAACAGTCACCTAAGATGACGATTTCGGATTTACTCTGCTTTGGTGGGCCATCAGGGACTCGAACCCCGGACCGATCGGTTATGAGCCGATAGCTCTAACCAACTGAGCTAATGGCCCGATTAGCTTGTTGCGCAAGTGTTATTATATCAATTTTATCCTCTGATGTCAATATCTTTAAAAAGAAAAACTATACAAATACCTTTCGGCGTGGTATAATAAAACAATAAAACCGTTCAGGAGGTATGTTTATGGGATTTGAATACGCGGTACTGGATTTTATCAACGACCATATCCGCTGCGGAATTCTCGACCCGATTATGGCGGCGAGTTCTTATTTTGCTCACTGGGGCATAGGTTGGATTGTTCTCGGTCTTATACTTCTGATTCCGCGCAAAACGAGGACAGCAGCGGCTGTCGCGCTCTGCGCAATGGCGATCGGAGCTATTCTCGGAGAGGGTATTATAAAGCACCTCGTTATGCGTCCGAGACCGTATACGACCTACGAGAGCTTCCACGGCTTTGCGATGCCGTTTTCAATCAACGGTCGTGTCGAAAGCGGAATGAGCTTTCCGTCAGGACACACATGCGCGTCTTTTGCGTCGGCAACGGCGTATTTTAAAATCAGCAAGCGGGCGGGAATATGCGCGCTGCTCGCAGCGATCCTTATCGCTTTTTCCCGAATGTACAATTACGCTCATTTCCTCACTGACGTGCTCTGCGGAGCGGCTCTCGGAATAGTCTGCGCGCTTTTTGTTATGTGGATATTCAAAAAGTTCAGTATCGAAAACAAGCTGCTGAGTATAAAGAAGCGCTGAATTTTTTGTTGACACAGCGTATTTTTTGCTTTATAATCGTGGGTACAGGGAGGTTAGAATATGACTAAAAAGGTTAAAGCTTCCGCGCTCGTTGTTGCTCTTATCCTTTTGATCGGAGCGCTGACGGCGTGCGGTGAAAGCGGACCCGCGACATATGACGGCGAGTATAAGATGGTCGAAATGACACACGACGGAACGACTTACGGCAGGGAGCTTATTGACGCGTCGGGTATGGATTTGATTTTATCGATATCGGGTACCCAAGCCGTGCTGAAAAGCACATCAATGAAATCGGAGCAGAAGATGACCTTCGATCCCGACAACCATGTTTTTAAGAACTCCGAAGGAGAAACTATCGACATAACCTTCGAGGGCAGTACGATGGTTTTCGATATCAACGATTACAGTTATAAGTTTGAGAAGCAATAAGCGGTTACCGCTTTGCTATATTTTAAGGAGGTACATCCTATGAAAAAAATTGTAAGTTTAATGGCAGTAGTTCTGGTTGTTATGATGGCAGCCGCTATGTTCACCGCATGCGGAGACAACAACGGCGGTTCGGCAAGCTACGACGGCACCTACAACCTTGTTGAGATGTCGATGGGAGACACCACGATCAACGCAGACCTGCTCAAATCCACAGGTCAGTCAATGACACTGACTATAAACGGCACAAAAGCTTCTCTTAAGGGCAGCGACGACAGTATGAATCAGGAGCTCGAATTCGACCCCGCGAATAAGACTTTTTCAGCCGGCGGAGAAAGTGTTCCCGCAACATTTGACGGCAACAAGGTCACTCTCGAGGAGAGCGGCACCAAGATGGTATTTGAAAAGCAGTAATATTATGAATGTGAAAAAGGCGTGCGAAACACGTCTTTTTTGCATTATATATTGACATTATTATCCTGTTATTATATAATACACGGGTAGATTTTTCTACAAATAAGGTTTTTCAGGAGGTATGAAAAATGATTCAGAAGAGAAGTATCGCTTTATGCATCGTTCTCACATTCGTTACATGTGGTATTTACGGTCTTTACTGGATAGCTAAAATCAACGACGAGATCAACGCTATCGCTAATGATCAGCAGGCTCCTTCGGGCGGCGTAGTTATCCTTCTTTCGATCGTAACCTGCGGCATTTACTCAATCTATTGGTGCTACAAGATGGGCGAAAAGGTCGACTATATCAACCAGCAGAGAGGTATTCCTTCCTCGGGTACAGCTGTTCTTTACCTTATCCTCGGTCTCTTTATCTCAATCGTCGCTTATGCTCTTATGCAGGACAGCATCAACAAGACTCTCGATTTTGACGCTGCAAGATATCAGCAGCCGAACAATCAATGAGAACCAGACTAATAAAAGTCGTAAAGCCTACAGTCATTCTCTTGACTATAGGCTTTATTTATATTATCATTCATAATGTAACGGGTTTCGGACTGTTCTGTCCCATAAATAAATTCACGGGGCTTTACTGCCCCGGCTGCGGAGTCAGCAGGATGTTTTTGGAGCTGTCGCGGCTGAATTTCGGCGCGGCGTTTTCTTCAAACTGCGTCGTTTTCTGTCTGCTTCCGATTTTTCTCGGCTTCCTCGTATATCACTGCTGCCGATATATCAGATGCGGTGACCGCTCGATGAAGCGTTGGGAGAATATCCTGTGCATTGTATGCATAGTCGTCCTTCTGGCTTTTGCCGTTGTCCGAAACCTCTTTCCAATCGACATTCTGGTACCATGACGGATGTGAAATTATGAAGAATATTTTGATTACGGCAGGCGGTACAAGCGAGCCTGTCGACAGCGTGCGCAGTATCACGAACAGCGGCACGGGAAGGCTCGGCTCTCTTACTGCCGAAGAATTCGCGAAATTGAACAGTGTCGGCTCTGTGTACTATATCTGCTCAAAAACCGCGCTGAAGCCCGCTCACGACAAAATCAGAATAATCACCGTGGAGTCGGTTGACGACCTCAAAAATGCTGTCGAGAGTCTTTTGCATAGCGAGAGGATTGACGTCGTCGTACACAGTATGGCTGTAAGCGACTACCGCGTGCGCTCCGTTTCGACAATCGACCGCGTTGAGGAAGCGCTCGGCGGCGGGGTTGAGCTCGAAAAAGCCTTGGACGAAACCGACCTGAGAAAAAGCGGAGAAAAGCTCTCGTCAAAGATGGGCGCTCCTTTGCTTCTCCTCGAGCAAACGCCTAAAATACTTCCCTGCTTCAGAAAACTGGCTCCGAACGCGGTGATCATAGGCTTTAAGCTGCTCAGTAACGTCAGCCGCGAGAGGCTGTTTGAGGTGGCAAAAAAGCTTATGACAGACAACGGCTGCGACTATGTTCTCGCCAACGATTCAGCCGAAATCAGCGGCGACAGCCATATCGGGTATCTTCTCGGCAAAGACGGGAGAACAAAACGGCTTGAGACAAAGCAGGAAATCGCGCGCTCTCTCGCGGGCGTTATCACGGAGGATAATATATGAAGCATATAGTTTTGGGAGTAACGGGAAGCATCGCCGCGTACAAGGCGGCTGATATCGCAAACCGTCTTACAAAGGACGGTTATTCCGTTCACGTAATAATGACGAAGGCAGGCTGTGAGATCATCACTCCGCTGACACTGCAAACCCTGACGAAGAACAAGGTTTATACGGATATGTTTGAGCCGTACAATCCCTCCGAGGTCGAGCACATCTCGCTCGCTCAGCAGGCAGACCTGTTCCTCGTGGCGCCCGCAACGGCAAACTTTATCGCGAAGGCGGCGGCTGGAATAGCTGACGATATGCTGACGACTGTATTCCTCGCGCTGAGGAACACGCCCGTTCTTATCGCGCCCGCGATGAATACGGCTATGTATGAGAACCCGATCACTCAGCGCAACATAAGAACTCTTAGTGAGCTCGGCTTCGGCTTTATTGAGCCGAGAGAGGCTATGCTCGCCTGCGGAGACCTCGGCAAAGGCGCTCTCGCCGATGTTGACGAGATTGTAAAGAGAGCAGAGGAAGCGCTGAAACAAATAATCTTGCCGACCTGAGCTGACTTACTCCTCTTGACCGCCAAATTACACAAAATAGTTATAAAAATTCTGCTTTTTATATAGACTTTTTCTGCGCAGGCTGTTATAATTAATGTGTAATTTTATAATTGAAAGGGGTATTCCTTATGTCAGTTGAATACAGAGTCGGTATTGACCTCGGCGGTACAAATATTGTCGCGGGCGTTGTTCGCCACGACACAAAGGCTAACGAGTACGAGATCATCGCAAAGGCGGAGTGCAAAACAGCCATTCCCCGTCCCGAGGCGGACGTGTGCGATTCTATGGCGGACGTTGTAAAGAAAGCTATCAAAAAGGCTAAGCTCACAATGGACGATATCGCGTATATCGGAATCGGTGTTCCGGGCGCGGTCAATCCCGAGACAAGAATAGTGGAAACTTCCCCGAACCTCTTTTTCAACAACTGGGAAGTCAGCAAGATGATGGAGGAGAGACTCCATAAGTACGTTAAAATCGAGAACGACGCCAATGCAGCGGCGCTGGGCGAATTCCTCGCGGGTTCCGCAAAGGGCTGCAAAAATGCTGTAGCGATCACACTCGGCACAGGCGTAGGCGGCGGAATCATCATCGACGGAAAGATTTACAGCGGCTCCAACTACGCGGGCGCTGAGCTCGGTCATATGGTTATCGTAAAGGGCGGCGAAAAGTGCGGCTGCGGTCGTCACGGCTGCTGGGAGGCTTACGCTTCCGCTACGGCGCTCATTAACCAGACCAAGGAGGCTATCCGCAACGAGAAGGCTGAGTTCTCTTATATGCTCGACGCTGTTGACGGCGATATCGAAAAGGTCAACGGAAAGACTCCCTTCGACGCAATGATCGCTGGCGACCTTACGGGTAAGGCTGTTGTTCAGAACTACATCAGCTACCTTGCGTGCGGTATCGTAAACGTAATCAACATCTTCCAGCCCGATGTTCTCTGCATCGGTGGCGGCGTCAGCAAGCAGGGCGAGACGCTCCTCGCGCCCGTACGCGCTATTGTTGAGCAGGAGAGGATCACTAAGCACAACGACAAGCAGACCCGTATCTGCGCCGCGACACTCGGCAACGACGCGGGTATCATCGGAGCGGCGTGCCTGTAATCCAATTTCAGCAGTAAACTGTAATCATATATAATTAGATATATAAACAAAAAGAAGCTGTCGCGTGTGCGGCAGCTTCTTTGTCTGTTCTTAGTCGAAATCGTATTCGTCGGCGTGGTTCTTCTTGAAAATCTCGAAAACCTCGTCGAGCAGCTCATCGTCGTCGATACCGACATAGTTTTCGGTCTCGTCGTCTACCGACTCGATTTTGAGGATGATAGCGCCGTCGGCGTCCTCCGTATTCTCGATAAGAACTACGTATTCCTCGCCCTCGTAGGGGATAGTATCAAGATACTCGAACTCGGCGGTATTTCCGTCCTCGTCGGTAAGCTCTACGAGTATAGCTTCTTCCTCGTTGAATTCTTCGTTGTTAAGTACGTCTGTCATGGTTTCAGCTCCTTTGCAGAAATCGTTATAATACAGTTTACTATAAAACCCCGTATATTGCAACAGTTTTTTTGCAGTAATGAGCGGGTTACGCTCTCACGGCTCCGTAAAACCGAGAACAGCCACTCGTGAAGAGCGGCTGTTCCCGGATTTAGAAGTTTTGAAATTAACGTGAAAACGTGGATGTCAAAATGTTGTTTGCGCGTAAGCTGCGTGTTTATCCGATGTCGTCGAAAAGAAAGATTCGGATCAGCTTACTCATATCGTTACGGCATTTGCGTGTCCGACGCTCTCTGCTTGCTGAGTGAGAACATCGGCAAAGCCGAAGCCGATATAAAAGATATACAATGTTGTCAGGAAGGATTCTCTTCACTTGACACTTGTTATTATACTCAGCTTTTCGTAAAAGTCAATAATTTTATTGTAGTTTGTTTGTGCACAATCACTAAGAAAAAGCGAAAATATACAGCTAAACGACACTATTTATGTGCAAAATAAACAACACGTCACCTGAATCGAAAACTCGGTTGACAATTATTCCCGCTTTATTTAGGCAAATTGTACTTTTTCATTCTGAATAGTTGTTTTCATTTTATAAATATAACGAAATTCAAATATTGCCTGTCCGTCCGTTTTGGTGTATAATTAGGTTATTACTGAAGAAAGCCGTGATTTTTATGTTAAACTCATTTTATAAAGGATTCAAAAGCGGAACCGATATCCGCGGCGTAGCCGTTGAGGGCGTAGAAGGTCAGCACGTCAACCTGACCGACGATGTAGTAAGGGCTATGGCTCAGGGTTTTGTGCTCTGGCTGGCGGACAAGGTCGGCAAAAACGCCGACGAGCTTACGGTTTCCGTCGGACGCGACAGCCGCGTCAGCGGACCGCGAATCTCCGCTCTCGTATGTGAGGAGCTCAGCGCCGCGGGCGCAAAGGTGCTCGACTGCTCGCTCGCTTCAACACCGTCGATGTTTATGACGACGGTAGACCTCGGCTGTGACGGCGCTGTTCAGATAACCGCCAGTCACCATCCGTTCAACCGCAACGGACTGAAATTTTTTACACGCGAGGGCGGACTCGAGGGCAGCGACATAGAGGTGATTCTCGAACATGCTCAGAACGGCGAACGCGCTCCCGAAAAGAGCGGCGGAAGCGTTGAGAAAACCGATTATATGTCGCGTTACTGCGACCACCTCGCCGATATCATCAAAAAGGGCGTAAACGCCGGGAACTACGACAAGCCGCTCGAAGGTTTCAGAATCGTCGTGGATGCGGGCAACGGCGTTGGCGGATTTTACGCGGGCGTGCTCGAAAGCCTCGGCGCCGATACAACGGGCAGCCGCTTTCTTGAGCCCGACGGCATGTTCCCGAACCACGTTCCGAATCCCGAGAACAAGGAGGCTATGGCTTCCATCCGCGAGGCGGTGCTTGAGTCGGGCGCGGATATGGGCGTGATTTTTGATACCGACGTTGACCGCGGCGGCGCTGTAGACAGCCGCGGAAACGAGATAAACCGCAACAGACTTGTTGCTCTCGCGGCGGCGATCGCTCTCGAGGGAAACGAGGGAGGCACTATTGTTACCGACTCGATAACCTCGAGCGGGCTTAAGGAGTTCATAGAAAGAGACCTCGGCGGAAAGCACTACCGTTACCGCAGAGGCTACAAGAATGTTATTGATAAGGGGCTCGAGCTCAACGCGCAGGGAATCAACTGTCCGCTTGCGATCGAGACCTCGGGACACGCCGCGATGCGCGAGAACTATTTCCTCGACGACGGCGCGTACCTCTGCACGAAAATTATCATCAAAATGGCTCAGCTCAGTAAGGCTGGCAAGAGCATAGACACTGTCACCGCGACTCTCAAGGAACCCGTCGAGGAAACTGAGATCCGCTTTGAGATACTCGAGGACGATTTCCGCGCATGCGGCGAGAGAATAATCGCGGAGCTTACCGAATACGCCGAAAACGCCGAGGGCTGGATTCTCGCCGACGACAACCGCGAGGGCGTCCGCGTATCCTTCGGAAAGGGTGACGGCGACGGATGGTTCCTGCTCAGACTTTCCGTACACGATCCGATTATGCCGCTCAACATCGAGAGCGACACCGAGGGCGGAGTTGAGATCATTAAAGAAAAGCTTATGACCTTCCTCAGAAGCACAAACGGTCTGAAATTGTAAAAAACTCCCTGTTTATCGGGAATTCGGGGCAAATGCAACCCGTGGTTGCGGAATTGAAAACCGAAATGTATAGACCTTGTCAACGGTTGCGTGCTACAATACAGGCACAATCAAGGAGGGGAAAATTATGAATATCGAAACTGCTAACAGATTATTACAATACAGAAAGGCTCACGGGCTTTCACAGGAAGAGCTCGCGGAAAAAATCGGCGTAAGCCGTCAGGCGGTTTCCAAGTGGGAACGCGCGGAGGCTTCTCCCGATACTGATAACCTTATTATATTATCGGAAATCTACGGCGTTACTCTCGACGACCTGCTGCGCGGAGATTCCGCCGCCGCGGAAAAACCAGCTGAGGCTGAGAAGGAAGCTCCCGACGATAATACCACCTATGTTAAAGAGGAGCGCGTCAACTTCAAAAACGGCGTCAAGGCTGAAAGCGGCGGCGACAAGGTCGATATCGGCTGGCACGGAATACACGTCGACGCAAAGGACGGCTCGAGCGTACATATCGACCGCCGCGGGATCCACGTTCACGACGGCGAGAAGGTAAGAGCCTACACCGACGAAAACGGCGACGTTTATGTTGACGAGGAGCTTACCCGCAAAAATCATAAGCGCCGTGTCGCGAATATGGTGCCTGTGTGGGCGTTCGCGCTGATCGCGTTTTTAGCGTGGGGATTCTCGGGCGCTGCGTGCGGATGGGCGCTCTCGTGGATATGCTTCCTCGCGATACCGCTTTATCATTCACTCGTGGACGCTGTTTATAAGCGCAACCCCTCTCACTTCGCCTACCCCGTGCTCTGTCTTGTGTTCCAGATGATTACGGGCTTCCTGTTCGGAGGTTGGGCGTGGGGCTGGGCAGCGTATCTTACGATCCCGATTTACTACGCTTTCTGCTCAATTTTCACAAAGAGCGGTTCGAAATGTGATTGCGACAGTGAGTAATAGTTTTCTATAATTCAATATCTAAAAACAAGGCAGCTCATTCGTGAACTGCCTTGTTTCTGTTAAGTGTTATTTTTTGCTGCTGTTTTTGGGAATAACGATTTTCTGAGCCTTTTTCAGCACTTCGATTTTTGCCTTGTCGACGGTGAATATCTCGCCGTCAATGCCGATTTCAAACGGTTCCGTGCCGATATACTCGACCGTGCTTACCTTTTCGTGACGGACGAAACTCATCTTCGGGTTGTCTATGTGTTTGCCCTTGACAAAGCTCGGAAGCAGCGAAACGAATTTTAATACGCCGATAGTCGGTATGTACATAAAATCGATCATTCCGTCGCTGTTGTCGGCGAGAGGAGCGCATTTGATTCCGCCGCCGTAGTACTTGCCTTTGGCGCATACGGACAGCAGACACGGCTTGTCGCGCCTGACTTCCCTGCCGTCGGTCAGCGTTCGGAAATAATGCTTGCGCTTGGTGATCAGACAGTAGAAAATCGACAGCTTATACGCGAAGCCTGAGCTGATAAGCTTTATGTGCTTAAATTTATCGACGTTTTTCGCGACAGCGCAGTCGTAACCGACCGTGACGGAATTGCCGCTGATTTTGTCGTTACATTTCAGCAAGTCGACCTCGACGATTTCGCCGTTCATCATATCCTCAAGATTCAGGAATCTGTCGCTGTCGTCACAGAAGCTGCGTACAAAGTCGTTGCCGCTTCCCACGGGAATCGGCGCGACAGCACAGTTCTCATATCGGTAAACACCGTTTAGCACCTCGTTTATCGTGCCGTCTCCGCCGCACGCGTACACCGTGACGAAATCGTCCGCGTTTCTGACAAATTCTGCGGCGATTTCGGCGGCGTGTCCCTTATGCTCGGTGAAGCGTATTTCTACGCCCCCGAGCTTTTCAAGCTGACGCGACAATATTTCATAACGCTTATTTTTACCCGCGTTTTTGTTGAGGATAAATAAATGAAGCAAAATGTACTCCTGACCTTATCTTACACCTCTGCGCTTTCCGAAAAACAACATCTTCGCGATTCCGACCACCGCATAGGAAATAAATGTGAAAATACAAAAATTGAGCATAGAGACGTCCTCCTTCGTTAATGTCTTTAATTACATTATAGAAGAAGAACTGTCCCATAAAACGGACTCTGATTTACGGAGACCTTTACTGAGTTTTGTAATAAACTATGTTGTTGATTTTGAGCTTGTTGCCCTTTTGCAGGTATTCAAGGTCGATAGCCTTGAGCTGATCCTTCATATACTGGATCGTGACGTTATTTTCTTTTACAATATCCCAGACGCCCTTTGTGGTGATGTTGCCTGTTTTGCGCTCGACCAGTCCGTCCTTTGTGAACTTATAGGATTTCTTTTTGTCCTTTGTCAGCCAGTAGCCGAACAGGTTATTGTCGAGATTGAGTTCTTTTTCGGCGTTGGGCTTCAGCGTGACGAGTTTTGCGCTGTCTACCTTTGTAAGGGTATACATATAGCCCGACCTTGCCTCCGTGAGTACGAGAACCGTTTCGCCGTCGCCGTTTTTGGCAATTGCGAAGTTATACGTTCCCTTTATACCTGAGTCGATATTTATGAACACAAGTTTATCGCCGTCCTCGGAAATATCCTTGAACTTTCCGGTTGCGGAAACCGTGCCGTAATACTCATAAGCCTTTCCGCTCTTGTCGAAAACATAATAGGGGACAGCGGTGTATTCCGATTCAACTCCGCCTGTGTTGAGCCTCCAGCTTCCGTAGATGTTCTTTATGGTAATATTGTCAATGAAATGAACGGTAGGCCCTTCTGTGGCAGTTTCTGTTTCGGTGCTTTCAATCTCATCTGCCGTTGAAACAAGTGGAGCGTTGAACATCCTGTCGCTTTTCTGGACGAATTTCAGCGAGAATATCGTAAACACGGATACAATGAGAATGAAAACAATCGCTATAACAAGCATACTCAGCTCGCTGAGGTCAAAGTATTTCGGCATATAGTTTATCGCCGTAGAAGTATCCGTTTCGTCCTTGGTTTTTATCTGAATAAATCCGTCCTTGCGGAAATCGTTAAAAACTACATTTTTGTCGATATCCTGAAAGCAGAAAGGACAGAGAGTTTCGGTATCTGATATTTCTCTTCCGCAGCGCGGACAAATCATATTCCCGCCTCCTCGTATAACGCGCTTACCTTGCGCGCGTGATTTCTGAATTTTTCCGCGACCTCTTTCGGCGCGGTGATCTTTATTTTATCGCCGAGAGCGAATACCCAGCCGAAAAACTGGTCGCTCACGTTTACGTTGACGACAACCTTGAAATTGTTTTCGTTTTTATCATCGGCAGTTACAAAAACATCGCTGCCGAAGCGGTCGGCAATTACGCCGACAAGCGTTTTGTCAACAGACAGCGCGACGCTGACGGGCTTTCCCGCGAACATCGAAAACGTGGATTTTGCGTAGTTTGCGAGATTGAGCTTACCGACGGTTTCTTCGCCTTTTCTCGGTTCCTCGGTGACTTCGACGCGTTCCATTTTATCTACGCGGTAGTGTCGGAGCTCGCCGTGAGCCTCGTCAAAAGCAATCAGATAATAGTTTTCGTCGTCCCAGCACAGCGCCCACGGGCTCACTCTGTAAAGCGCTCCGTCTCTGCGGCGTTCGGTTTTTATCTTCTTTACGCTGCCGAGGTCGAGCACCCACCTGTTGTAATAGAAAGTAACCTCGCGGTTGCGGCTGATTGCGTCGTGGATTCTGTCTACGTTGTAATATATTGTCTCGTTCTGAGTTTTTACACGGTTTGATATAATGACCTGCTCCTGGAGCAGTAAAGCCTCACTGTGGCTGGTGAGGGACTCGAGCTTCTTTATCAGCTCGAGGCTTTTCTTTTCGGTGATGAATTTGGAGCTTTGGATCGCGTCCACAAGAAGCTTGAGCTCAGAGGTCTGGAAGTCGCGCGAGCCTACGTAGTAGCGCACGGTTTTTGATTTTTCGCTGCACACGTCCAGCCCGAAAACCTGAAGCAGCCTGATGTCGTCGTAAAGACTTTTTCTCTCTGTCTTGATTCCGTATGCTTCAAGCTCTCCGATGATTTCGCTGAGAGTCAATGCGTGATTCTCGTCTGTTTTTTCGAGAAGTATTTTCTGAAGATAAAGCAGCTTTTCCTTTTGTCTGGGCTGTTTTGGCATATTATCACCTTTAAAGCAATACCGCGTTATTCTTCTGCGCGGATTGCGAAACAATATTTGCGGTGTTTATCCTAAATGCTCTGAGCCGCCGCTATGATGATCGGCATTGTTACGATCGAAATAATCGTCGTGACCGAAACCAGTCCGACAGACAGCTCGACGTCCTTGTCAAATTTTGTAGCGAACATCGTTGTTGTAGCCGCAACGGGAGCGGAGGACGCTATTGTGCACGAGGTCAGTATTTCACCGCTGACGCCGCAGAGCTTCAT